>JBBQBU010000005.1:0-32013 GCA_038318015.1 Chloroflexota bacterium
GGTGGCGGTACAATTCGTTGCGCAGGTCGAACATGACGCCCTGCCCGATCCGCACATTGATCGAGAACTGCGCCACGCCGATCAGCCGCGCCAGCAGCCCGGCCGCAACCGAGCCGGAGACGGCCAGCACCAGCAGCGTCGGGTTGGCGGTCGGCAGCGCCACGTCGATGATCTCGCGGACCATCAGCGGCGGCAGCAAGTTCAGGCCAGACGTTGCCGCAATGCAGACCAGAATCACCAGCCAACTGCGCGCATATGGCCTGAAATAGCGCACAATTCGTGGGACGATGACCTGGAACGGTGCGGACGGACGTTGCGGCTCGCCGTAGTTGATGCGCCGAGGACCGTTGCCGCCGGCGGCAGCCATACGCATGCCCATCTGTCTGCTCATCGGTACGACTATACCCGTGCAGCAGTGGGCAGGCCGTTTCGTTATTCTGTCGTTATGGACCTGTTGACACATCCTTAACAGGTCGCTGGCACACTTAAGGGTGCGGCGACCATGCCGCCGAGCTTGCTGCGACGTGTGTGTCTGCGGCGATCACAGGTGAGTGCCCATGCAGATGCCGGTGGCATTGCCCCGTCAGCTTTCCAGATTGCCAGCACCCAATCGCTGGGCCTGGATCGTTGCGGTCGCATTGCTTGCGGTCGTCGGCGTCATCGCGTACCAGCGGTGGTCCGCGCCAGTCGCGCCGGTCATCACCGGCCAGCAGGTGCCCGTGCGGCGCGGCACCATCGCGCAGTCGGTCTCCACCAGCGGCACAACCGTGTCCACGCGACAGGTAAAGCTGAACTTCGCGGCCGGCGGCAAAATCAAGGAGGTCTACTCCAAGCTGGGGGACCGCCTGACCGTTGGCCAGCCGATTGCCGCCCTGGACCCCGCGCCGTTCCAATTGAAGGTCGAGAACGCGCAGTCGTCGGTGCGGCAGGCACAAATCAAGGTGCAGCAGCTACGCGACGGGGCCACGCCCGAAGAGATCGCGGCGTCGCAGGCGTCCTTTGAGGCGGCGCAGACGAAATACCGGGAAGTTGCGAACGGCCCGACCGCAGCCGACATGCAGGCCGCGCGGACCTCGCTCGACTCGTCGCAGGCAAATGTGACCTCGGCGCAGGCGAAGCTTGACCAGCTACTTGGCGGCCCAAGGGCGGACGAGGTCGCGGCGGCGGCCAGCACGCTGGAGTCCGCCCGTGTGTCGCTCGAATCGGCCGAGGCGAAGCTTGCCGACCTGAAGGCCGGCCCGAAGCAGGACGAGCGCGTGGCTGCCGTGTCGGGCGTGGAGCAGGCCCGCGAGAACCTTGTCAGTGCCGAGGCCAAGCTTGATCTGCTGACGAAGGGCGGGACCGGGGCCGACGCCGCAGCCGCGCAGGCGTCGGTGATCTCGGCGCAGGCGAACCTGGAAAGCGCCCAGAAGAAGCTAGAACAGCTCCAGAAGGGGCCGGAGCAGGCCGACGTGCGGAACGCCCGCGCCAGCCTGGAAAGTTCCCGCGCCAGCGTCCGGAGCGCCGAGGCGAAGGTCAAGGCGAACAAGGACGCTGACGAGTTGACCAGGCCGTCAAGCGCCCAGCGCAGGGCCGACGAGTCCGCGCTGGACGCCGCCAAGCTGCGGGTGAAGGCGTCCGAGTCGGAACTGGCGCTGGTGCTGGCCGGCCCCAAGCCGGACGAGATCGCCGCCGCGCAGTCGTCGGTGGACGGCGCAAAGGCGAACCTGTTCAGCGCGGTTGCCAAGCTGAACCAGCTCCGCAACCCGGACCCGCGCGACGTGACGCAGACCCGCGCGACCGTCGAGAACGCGCGGTCGTCGCTGAGGACGGCCGAGGCGAAGCTGACGCAGTTGACATCTGGCCCGGTGCCGATGGATCTGGTGGCGGCGCAGGGCGCGGTTGACAGCGCCCAGAAGAGCTACGAATCGGCGCAGGCAAAGATTGAGCAACTGATGAGTGGCCCGCTGGAGACGGACGTGCGGGCGGCGCGGGCAGCGCTGGAGTCGGCGCAGTCGGGCGTGACCAGCGCCCGCGCCAAGCTGGCCGACCTCCAGGCCGGCTCGAAGCCGTCCGAGGTCCAGAGCGCGCAGTCGTCGCTGGCCTCGGCGCAGTCAAACCTGGCCACGACGATGCACGGCGCGAAGGAAACCGACCTGATGGTGGCGATGGAGCAGGTCAAGATTGCCGAACTGAACTTGAAGCAGACCGAGCTTGACCTGCAAGACTCGATCATGGTGTCACCCATTGATGGGGTGGTCGCGGCGATCAACGGCAACCCCGGCGAGGTCGTCGGGTCCGGCGCGACGAACCAGACCCAGGCTGGCACCTCCACGTCGATCTTCGTGACGCTGGTGGACCCGAGCGCCATCCGCGTGGACGCCAACGTGGATGAGGTGGACGTGGCGAAGCTGTCGGTCGGCAAGCCGGCCGAAGTCTCCTTCGATGCGCTGCCGGACCGGCGGTTCCGGGGGCAAGTGGCGGCGGTGTCGCCCAGCGGCAACAGCACCTCCGGCGTCGTGACCTACCCCATCGCGATCACGATGCAGATTCCGGACGACGTGACGCTGCCGAGCGGCATGACCGCCAGCGTCAGCATCACCATCAACCGCAAGACCGACGTGATGGTCGTCCCGACGCGAGCCGTGCGCCGCCAGGGCCGCGAGCAGGCCGTTGAGGTGGTGGCCGGCAGCGGCACCGAGATGAAGACGGTTGAGACCGGGCTGGCAAACGACCAGCAGACCGAGATCACGAGCGGGCTGGCCGACGGCGACGTGGTGATTGTGCCGGGGACGGGCACGGCTCCCGTCCGGGCAGGCGGCGGCATCCCCGGTGCCGGCGGGCTGCCTGGTGCCGGCGGCGGCGTGGCGAAGCCCGGCGGGCGCTAGGCCGGCTGCAAACACATGATTCGTCTACGCGGCATCAGCAAGCGGTACATCATGGGTGACGTGACGGTCCACGCCCTGCGCGGGGTTGACCTGGACATCGAAGACGGCGAACTGGTGTCGATCATGGGGCCGTCCGGCTCCGGCAAGTCCACGATGATGAACATCCTGGGCTGCCTCGACACGCCGACGACCGGCACCTACGTCCTCGACAGCCAGGAAGTCAGCGCCCTGGGCGACGACGAGCTTGCGGTGGTCCGGAACCGGAAGATCGGGTTCGTGTTCCAGAGCTTCAACTTGCTGGCGCGGATGTCGGCGATCCAGCAAGTCGAGTTGCCGCTGGTGTACGGCGGCATCAAGGATCGCCGGCCGAAGGCGATGGCCGCGTTGGCGGCAGTGGGGCTTGCCGAGCGCGCCCACCACAAGCCGTCGGAACTGTCAGGCGGGCAGCAGCAGCGCGTCGCGATTGCGCGCGCGCTGGTCGGCACCCCCAGCATCATCATGGCCGACGAGCCGACTGGTGCCCTGGACAGCAAGACCAGCACCGAGATCATGGCGATCTTCCAGAAGCTGAATCGCGAGCAGGGGATGACGGTCATCTTCGTCACGCACGAGCCGGACATCGCCGCCCACACCAACCGGGTCATTCACATTCGGGATGGCCTGATCGTCAGCGACGAGCGGCAGGAAGCCGTGCTGGCGGTGCCGCATCACGACGTGCCCGACCAGGACGGCACCGGCGACGAGGCCGGGACACAGCCGGCCCTGCCGTTGCCGGCGTTCCTGGCGGCTGCCGGCCGTAACGCCCCTCTCCCGCTTGCGGGGGAGGGGTAGGGGTGGGGGGTTCGGAGCCAGCATGAGCCTGATGGAGTCGGTCCGTGTCGCCCTCGGTGCGCTGAGCGCGAACAAGCTGCGGACAGTCCTGACGATGCTCGGCATGATTATCGGCGTCTGCGCGGTGATCTCGCTGATGTCGATTGGGCAGGGCGCGCAGGCCCAGGTGACGAACCAGATTCGCGGCATGGGCACCAACCTGTTGTTTGTGCGCCCCGGCGCGACCCAGACCAGCGGCGTGCGGACGGCACAGGGCAGCGCGGCCACGCTGACCGCTGATGACGCTGACGCCATCGCCCGCGAGATCCCGCTCGTGGCCGCCGCCGCCCCCGAGCAGACGAACGGCGGCCAGATCATCGCCAACGGCGTCAACACCAACAGTCGGGTCGTCGGCACCACACCGGACTACCCCGGCGTCCGCAACTTCAACGTCGCGAGCGGCGAGTTCATCAGCCAGCAGCACATGACCGGCCGCTCGACGGTCGTCGTGCTGGGCGCCAACGTCTCCAAGACGCTGTTTGGCGAGGACGACCCGGTCGGGCAGTCGGTCCGGATGAGCTTCAACAACCGCGCCGCGTCCACCTTCCGCGTCATCGGGCTGATGGAGGTGAAGGGCGGCACGAACATGGGCAACCAGGACGATCAGGTCTTCGTGCCGATCACGACGATGCAGGCGCGGCTGATGGCCTCGCGCAACGCCCGCGGCGCGGTGAACGTCAGCGTGGTCAACGTGCAGGTGGCCGACGAGAAGCGGATGCAGGAGGCCGTGGCGGCGGTTGGCGAACTGCTGCGCGAGCGCCACAAGGTCGTGGAAGACGACTTCTCGATCCAGAGTCAGGAAGACTTCCTGGCAACGTTCAGCCAGATCACCCAGACGTTCACGATCCTGCTCGGCTCCATTGCCGGCATCTCGCTGGTGGTCGGCGGCATCGGTATCATGAACATCATGCTGGTGTCAGTGACGGAGCGCACGCGGGAGATTGGCATTCGGAAGGCGGTCGGCGCACGACGGAAGGACATCCTGTCACAGTTCCTGGTCGAGTCGGTGATGGTCAGCGTCCTGGGCGGCGCGATTGGCGTCGCCATCGGCTGGGGCATCTCGAAGTTGATCGCAGGGATGCCGATGCCAGGATCGACCGGGGCCGGTCAGGCGTTACAGACGGTGGTCACGCCAGAATCGGTGTTTCTGGCGTTCGGGGTATCGGCGGCGGTGGGCATCTTCTTCGGGATCTACCCGGCGTCGCGAGCGGCGCGGCTCCACCCGATTCAGGCGCTCCGTTATGAATGACATCCGGCTATGAGTGCAGTACGGCCCGCCTGCTCCCCCTCTCCCGCTTGCGGGAGAGGGGGCCGGGGGGGGAGGGGTAGACTATGAGCGGCTCGACGATCCTCGTGGTGGACGATGAGCGCAACATCGTCCAACTGGCGCGCCTGTACCTGCGGAACGAGGGGTACAACGTCGAGACGGCGGCGAACGGCCAGGAGGCGCTGGAGAAGGTGCGCCAGACCAGCCCCAGCCTGATCCTGCTCGACCTGATGATGCCGGTAATGGACGGCTTGGAAGTCTGCAAACAGCTTCGCAAGACTAGCAACGTCCCGATCATCATGCTGACGGCCCGCGACGACGACATTGATAAGGTGGTCGGGCTGGAGCTTGGGGCCGACGACTACGTGACCAAGCCGTTCAACCCGCGTGAACTGGTGGCCCGCGTCAAGGCCGTGCTGCGCCGCACCGAGCGCAGCGCCGAGCCGACGCGCGTCATTCGCTTTCAAGACCTGAACATTGACCTGGACCGGCGCGAGTTCCACATCGGGGATCGGCTGGTGGAGCTACGGCCCAAAGAGTTCGACCTGCTCTCGACGCTGGCGTCCAGCCCCGGCATCGTGTTCGACCGCGAGCGGCTGCTGCAAGTAGCCTGGGGCTACGACTACGGCGGCGACTCGCGGACGGTGGACGTGCATGTGACGTGGCTGCGCGAGAAGCTGGCGACCAGCGACGCGCGCGTGCAAACCGTGTGGAGCGTCGGCTACAAGCTGGTGTCGGCCGACCAACTCCCGCCGAAGGCTGCAAGTGGCCGTCACAAGACCCAGGCCTGACGGGCCGCCGCTCCCGCCGCTCCCGCCGCCGCCCGGCCTCAACGGGCCGGGCCGGGCCGGTGTGTCCAGCGCACCCGGTGCGGACGAGCAGGCGACGAACCGGCTGCCGGTCGTCACGGCGGAGCGGTCCGCGCGGACGCCGTGGCTTGCCAGCCTGCGCCCGGAACGCTCGCTGCGCGCCCGCCTGATCCTGGCGTTCGCCGCGATCATCTTCCTGACGCTACTGCTGGTCGGCATCGGCTTTGTGTTCATCATCCGTCAGTACCAGGAGCAGCGGGAGATTTTGCGCCTGGGCACGGTCATCGGGCCGATTCTGGGGCAGGCGCGGCAGCTTGACCAGCAGGGGCGCACGCTGGAGGATGCACGCGACTTCCTGGACCGGCAGGCCGACGAACTCGACGTGCGGCTGGTGCTGGCCCGTGCCGGCTCGATCATCTACGACAGCAACGACGAACTGAACAATCACCGCATCGACATTCAGGCGGCCGAATCGTTGGGGCCGCTGCAACGCGTGCGGCTGGTGGTGGCCCCCGGCACGGATGACCCGCGCTTGCGGTTCATCTTCTTGCAGCCCGGCCCGAACAGCGACCGCCCGCTGACCCGCCCGAATAACGTGCTGCTGGCGATTGTCCATGTGCCGCCAACTGTCCTCAGCGTGGTGCAGGAGATGGCACCCCGGCTGGCGCTGGCAGCGCTGGTGTCGCTGTCGGCGTCCATCGTCGTGGCGTGGGTGCTGGCGGCGTCGATTGCCCGCCCGCTGGCCCGCATGACGCGCGCGGCCGAAGACATGGCGCTTGGGCGATACGACCACGAGATCGAGGCGCGCGGCGACGACGAGGTGGGGCGGCTCTCGGCAGCCTTCAACATGATGATGCGCGAGGTGGCGAAGTCGCAGCGGACCCTGCGCGACTTCGTTGCCAACGTCTCGCACGACCTGCGGACGCCGCTCACGTCGATTCAAGGGTTCTCGCAGGCGATGGTGGACGGCGCGCTGCGGTCGCCGGAAGATTACGCCGAGGCCGGCCGCGTCATCAACGAGGAGGCCGAGCGGATGCGCCGCCTCGTTGAAGACCTGTTGGAATTGAGCAAGATCGAGTCAGGGCAGGTACGTTTGGATCCCGGCCCGTGCGACCTGGAGGCGCTGGCGCACCAGACGGTGGAGCGCGCCGAGCGCCGGGCGGGGGAGTTAGGCCTGCACCTTGCGCTGAGCGCTGACGAGATGCCGGTGGTACTGGCCGACAGCCGTTGGGTTGAGCGCGCCGTCGATAACCTGATTGACAACGCGCTGAAGCACACGCCGGCCGAGGGGATCATCACCATCGCCATCGGCACGATGACGGTCCCGCCGGGCGCGGAAGTGCTGTCGCCGGTCGGGCGGCGCACCGGCGGGTTTGGGTACATCGCCGTGCACAACACCGGCTCGTTCATCCCGCCGGGCGACCAGCCGCGTGTGTTCGAGCGGTTCTACCAGATGGACAAGGCGCGCTCCGGCACTGGCACAGGCAGCGGCCTGGGCCTCGCCATCGCGCAGGAGATCATCCAGGCACATGGCGGCTGGATTCACCTGCAAAGCTCGCGCGCGGGCGGCACCGAGTTCGCCGTTCTGTTGCCGCTGCTTGACCGACCGTCCGGCCGTCCGGTAGCATCGCACCGATCAGAGCGGGAAAGCACGTACTAAATGGAGCTTTCGCGCGGTGGAATGGCCGGGACGGATCGGCGTTTCACTCGTTTTCATGTATGCGGAACCCTGCGGTCAGGGGCGTGCGACCACGCCCGCTGTCTGACCGTCGAGCCCTGGAGTAGCTCATTCGCACCCTGACGCTCTCGCGCGCGTGGCGCATACTCGTGGTAGCCCTCGGGTTGACGCTCGCGCTCCTGCACCCTGGTAGCACCCCCGGAGCGTCTGCGGCCGACAAGGATCACGGGACTATCACAGGGACCGTGGCGATTGAGGCGACCGGCGGAACCATCAAGCCGGTGGCTGGCGCGGACGTGCGCCTGACCTCCGCCGCGAAGACAGACGTGCGGCGAACCGGCGCAGACGGCAAGTTCCAGTTCGCCGATCTGCCGCCTGGCAAGTACACCCTCAACGTGTCGCCGCCAGACGGCTTGAAGCCGAAGGGTGACGGGGTCATCGTGGTCGGGCTGGACGGCGGCGACACGGTGCGCGCCGACTTCGCACTGGTGGGGCCGCCTGCAACGCCAACGCCCGCCGTCAAGAGCACGCCATCGCCGAAGCCGGCCGGCACACCGTCGCCGGCGGCAGCGGCACGGGCCGGCGCGCAACCAGTGGCCGTGCCGGTCCTGGTGAACCCGCTGGCCTCGGCGTCGCCCACGAGTCAGGGCACGCAAGGGCAGCAGCGCGCCGCACAGCCGTCCAATCCCGGATCGGCGCTGGCCGCCATCATCGGTCTGCCGTCGCCGGCCCCCCCCGCTGTCGGCACCCCGAATCTGCTGTTCCCCAGTGGCCTGCCGTCGCCGGTTGCCAGCCCGGGCGCCGCCGTCCTCACCCCCACGCCTGCCGCTGATGCGCTGGCGAGCGGGCCGCCCCGCCGCCTCATCACCAGCTTCGAGGCGCTGCGCGACGCGACCGGCAGCGGCACCGCCGCGCAGCTCAAGAGCTGGGCGACGGAATCGTCGCTGGTGCTGGGCGTGCCATTCCGCACGCAGATCGACGGTACGACCTTCTCGCTGGTCAACTGCGGGCCGGCCTCGCTGGCGATGGTGCTGACGGCGTTCGGGCTGGATGTTGACCCGCCGTCCGTCCGCGACTACCTGAACCACCTCGTTGGCAACTATGACGCCGAGCAGGGCACCAGCCTGTACGTGCTGGCGCGCATCGCCCGCGAGGCCGGCCTGAGCCCGTTCGGCACGTCGGCCGGCCTGCAGGGCTGGTCCGTCGAGGCCGTTCGCGAGCAGATCAGGGCGGGGCACCCGGTCATCACCCTGACGAAGTACCGCCGCCTACCGGGCCACTTCGGCTCGGTGACGGAGTTCGACCACTACATCGTGATTACCGGGCTGGCGGGCGAAGACTTTGTCTACAACGACGCGGCCTACTCGACCGAATATGGCTACAACCTGCTCATCAGCCCGGCGCAGCTTGAACGGGCCTGGGCCGACAGTTCGGTGCCGCGCCACGCGGTTGCCATCGGCTTTGGGGACAGCCTGCGCCCGCTGCCGATTGTGCCCAATCGCCTGACGGCCGAGAGCCTGGCGTCGGTGCCGGCACACGAGGACTCGCAGACGTTCATCGACGCGCCGGTGCGGGCGAATCGTGGTCCGGCCGCCGAGCGCCTCCGCGACCAGATGCTGGATCGGCTTGGGGCGCGGACGAGGGTCTTCGACGGCGAGCCGACGACACAGTCCATCATGGACGCGCCGGTCACGCGGCTGGACCCGAACGAGGTCGGCGTGTTGGAGCGGCCGTCCAGGGCAGCCGTGGCCGACCCCGCCGTGCGGAGCAGGCTGGATGCCTACGCGGCAAACGCCCTGCCGCCCGCTGCCGTTGACGATGACGATGACGCGCTGGCTATGCCGCTGGAGCCGCAGGCCGGCGTCGGTCATGCAGGCGTCTGGTTCTCATTGGCACCGCTCGGACTGGCGCTGATGGCCCTCGGGCTGGTGCTGACGCTCGGCGGCGGCATTGCTGGCATGCAGAAGCAGGCGTTACGGGCGGGCATCAACTTGCCGGCGGACTGGCGGCTGCTCGCTATGCTGTCGCCGCGCCGGCTGCTGGCATCGCCGCTCTGGCTGTCGTCGCTGCGTCGGCTGTCTGGGGTGCGGGTCTCGCTGCCCCGGTTGCCGCTCCCTCGCATGGCGGCCAGGCGGCGCGCTCGGACCAGGACGCAGGCGGCGGTGCGGCGGCAGGCAAAGCGCGACTAGCGGGCTGCCCTCCCCCCCTCTCCCGCTTGCGGGAGAGGGGGTGAGGGCAGCCGTGCTGTTTTGAGGTGGCGCTAGACGCTGTCGCGGGCCAGCGCCGACACCCCGAGCACTTCCGCGCGTCCTTCCAGCGCCGCGTGCACCAGCTTCACGCGCTCTGACGGCAGCCGGAAGGCACGCGCCTTCGCCAGGGCAAAGGCCGGCTCCAGCAGCCGCCCGCCGATCCTGGTCACGCCGCCGCCGATGACGATGGCCTCGGGGTTGAAGATGTTGATGAAGTTCGCCAGCCCGACGCCGAGGTAGTGGGCCGCACGCGCCAGGATTTCCAGCGCGGCCGGGTCGCCTGCTTCGGCCGCTTCGTCCACCTGCGCGGCCGTCAACTCCGCCTCGGTGGCAGCCAGTCGGGCCAGCGCCAGCGAGCGCCCGGCTGCCACTGCTTCGTGCGCCATCCGCGCGATGGCCGTGCCCGACGCCATCACCTCCAGGCAGCCGACCATGCCGCAGTTGTGGGGCGGCCCGGTGTCGTCCACCGTCATGTGCCCGAGTTCGCCGGCCGCGCCGTCCGCCACACGGTACAACCCGCCGTTCAGGATCAGGCCGCCGCCGATGCCCGTGCTGACGGTCAGGTAAATCATGTGGCGCAGGCCCATACCCGCACCGTAGCGCCATTCTCCGTACGCCGCCGCGTTGGCGTCGTTCTCCAGGAAGACTGGCATATCCAGGCGCTCACGCAGCAGCCGTCCGAGCGGCACCGCGTCCCAGCCCGGCAGGTTCGGGGGCTGGTGCAAGATGCCCTCGTCAAAGTCCACCGGGCCCGGCGCCGTCACCCCGACCGCCACCATCGAAGACTGGGGCAGGCTGCTGGCCGCGATGGCCGCCTGCGCCGAGGCGACCAGCCGGCCGATCACCGCGTCCTGGCCGTCGTCGGCATCGGTCGGGCGGATGTCCTCGCCCAGGATCTCGCCGTCGTGGGCGGTGACAATGGACCGAATCTTGGTGCCGCCCAGGTCAATGCCGACGACCGGCGGGATATCCTGGCCATGTGCGCCGCGGGGGCTGCCCGCGCTGGCCTGCGTGGTGGGGGTATTCATGCGACCACCGTTCCTGCTTCCAGCGTGACGATGCCCGAGTCGCCGGCCACGATGGCCTGTGACGCGATGCCCACGAACAGCCCGTGGTCAACCACCCCGAGCAGCCCCTTCAGCGCGTCCGCGAGCCGCGCCGGCTCCGCTATTGGCTGGAAGCGGCAGTCGAGGATATAGAGGCCGTCATCGGAGCGGAACGGGGTGCCGTTGCTCTGGCGCAACGACGGGTCGCCGCCGAGGTCGCGGATGCGGTCGGCGGTCTGCCGCCAGCCGAACGGCACCACGGCCACCGGTACCGGCTGCTGCTCCCCCAGTCGCGACACTAGCTTCGAGCTATCCGCGATGATGCAGAGGCGGTCGGCGGCCGTCGCCACCAACTTTTCGCGCAGGAGCGCCCCGCCCCGCCCCTTGATGAGATCGAGGGTGCGCGGCAGGATCTCGTCGGCCCCGTCTACCGTCAGGTCGAGCCGGCCGACATCGGACAACTCGGCCAGCGGGATGCCGCGCTCACGGGCCATCGCTGCGACCTTCTCCGAGGTTGGAACCGCCGTGATGTGCAGGCCGTCGGCGATCCGCGCCGCCAGCTCAATCAGGAACAACTCGGCGGTGGAGCCGCTGCCCAGCCCGAGCTTCATGCCGTCTTTGACCAGTTCCACGGCCTGCCGGGCCGCGACAAGCTTTAGCGCTTCGGGGGTGGTGGTCATCGCCGCCCCTCCGCGAACAGCCCCACAACCACGTGCAGCGAGTCTACGAAGATGCGGTCGGTGGTGAACCCGCCAAGCTCATCTTGCAGCACATCCACGTCAGAGTGGTTCGGCAAGTCGGTGCGGTGCTCAAGTTGCGGGTTCTCGCGCTTGACGCTGCGGGCCTCGTCGCCGTTGCCCGTGCGCTCGACCGCGTAGCTGGCGCGTCGGTCATCCTCGGCGGCCTCGACGACGACCGAGCGCAGGCCCGGTGTCGGCTTCACGTCCGGGGCCGGGGCGCGGTCATTGCGGATGATGCGGACTTCGACCGGGCGCACGCCGTCCACCAGCCAGAAGCGCCAGTTACCGGGCGCTTCCTCCAGGGCTGCGCGCGGCTCCCAGCCAAGCCTGCTGGCGAGCCAGCCGACGTACAACAGCGCCTGCACGCTCTCGTTGGCCCCGGCCGAGCGGCTGTACTCGACCACGACGCGCTCGATGGAGTCCAGCATGTCCTGGTCGGCGGGGGCGTCGAACAGCTCGGCCGTCATGACGCGCCACGGCGTCAGGCGTGCCCAACTGAGGTCGCCGAACGCGACCGACTCGTGGGCCACGTCGATGGCCCCGGCCAGCGCCACCAGCGAGTCGCGCGGCTCACGGAAGCGCGTCGAATCGAGCAGCACGCGGTCGCTGACTTCGGCCACGCGGTTGTAGAGGTCGCCGTCAAAGCTGACGACGCCGGGCCACCACGTCTGGACCGGCAGGCCCGGCAGCACCACGGTTGACGCCGCGCTCATGGCCTGATGGACGCCGCGCGCCGGGCTGACAATCCTGATCTCTTCCCAGTAGCGGCCGGCCTCTTCGTTGCTGGGGCGGCGGTAGTGGCTGCTCAGGAGGGCATTTGGCTCTGCGACGGACTCGTCAAACACGACCAGGATGGCGCGACACGGGTGCACCAGCGTGATCCGGTCGATGCAGTTGACCAGATCGTCGGTGGTCTGGCCGGGCAGCACCGGCACGATCAGCGTCAGGCTGGCCGCCCGCACGAGCGCCCCGCCCGCCTCACCGGCATCCGCCTGCCGCCACAGTTCGTGCAAGCCCGCCTCGATGGCCCGCCCGTGTGCGGCCGACGGCAGACTGGCAACGCTTACGCCACTCGACTCCGCACTTACGCTCATCGCTGACACTCCCCAGGGCTGACCAGTGTCACCAGTATCGCCCGCATGGACGCATCGCACGCGCCCGGTCACGCCACACAGGATACCCTGACGGCGGCCGATCCGTCGCGCTTGGCGCACCGTGCAGACGCCAGCCGGCTCGAAATGGCGCGCCGATTCTGGCATGCTGCCCGTGGCAGCCGCCCGGACGCTCCCGCGTGCGTGGCGCTGCGCGTGTTCGGTGGCGATCCTGCCACCTCCGAAGCTACCGATACCTCGAAGGGGAGGACGCATGAAGATCGCCAAGATCGAGACGTTTCTGTGCGATGCGGGCTGGCGGCCCTGGGTGTTCGTCAAGGTGGAGACCGACGACGGGCTGGTCGGCTGGGGCGAGTGCAGCGACGGCCGGATGCCGTACTCCATCGTAGGGGCGGTGGACGACCTCCGGGACGCGCTGATCGGCGAGGATCCGCGCCACGTCGAGCGGCTGTACTGGACGATGTACCGCATCGCCCGGCAGCACCTGGGTGGCTCGGCGCACCGGGCGATGTCTGGCATCGAACTGGCACTCTGGGACATCAAGGCGCGGGCGCTGGGCGTCTCGGTGACGGAGCTGCACGGCGGCCCGATGCGCGACAAGATGCGGCTGTACTGGTCCCACTGTGGCACGTCGCGCGCCCGGAACTGGGAGATGCTGGGCACGCCGGCCATCCGCAACTACGACGACGTCACGGCGCTTGGCAAGGAGGTTGTGGCGAAGGGGTTCACGGCGCTGAAGACGAACATCGTGATCCCCGGCGACCCGGCGTCGGTCTACTCGCCGGGCTTCGCGACCGACGGCTCGGGCGCTGATGGCGCGGTCACGGCCGAGACGCTCAACCGGGTCGAGCGGCTGATCGGCACGTTCCGCGAGGCGGTCGGGCCGGACGTGGGCATCGCGCTGGACCTGAACTACAACTTCCGCACCGACGGCGTGCAGCGGATCGCCAAGCTCCTCGAACAGTTCAACATGCAGTGGGTTGAGTACGACAACTGGGACGCGACCGCGCTGCGCCAGATCAAGGATTCGACCTCGACGCCCATCGCGTCCTGCGAGAGCCTGATCACGACGAAGCAGTACCGGCCGTTCCTGGAGCAGCACGCGATGGACGTCTGCATCATCGACGTGCCGTGGAATGGCTGGATTCAGGGCAAGCGCGTCGCGGACATGGCCGAGGCGTACGAGATCAACATCGCGCCGCACAACTACTACAGCCACCTCGCGGACATTGTGGCCGCGCAGTTCGTGGCGACGTTGCCGAACGTCAAAATCATGGAGATTGACATCGACGACGTGCCGTGGAAGGCGGAGTTGATGACCCATCCGCCGACCATCGAGAACGGCTACATCTCGGTGCCGAGCGGCCCGGGCTGGGGCTCGGCCATCAACGAGGACGTGCTGAGGGCGCACCCCTGGCCGGTGCAGTAGCAGCCCTCACGTCGGAAGCCCTCACCCCCCGACCCCCTCTCCCGCAAACGGGAGAGGGGGAGTCACTTCAAATCCGGCGGCCGCGTTCATCAATGCTTGCGCCTGCCACAGGCGTTCTCGCGGTGTTCGTGCCGAGATGAGGGTAAGATGGGGTAGGCCAGGAGCCACGCCAAGCGTGACCGATCCGGTGCGGGAGTCCATTTCCAACGACGCTCCGAATAGGGCGATATTGGAGAAGCCTAAGTTCCGCGACTTGGTTCGAATAGTCACGCCCTGCTCGCTAATTCTGATCGCAGTCCCGTGTTTCCAGAGCTTCGCCTGAACAGCGATAGGATACCGTCGTGCGTCGATGCTGAGGGCAATGTCGCGCAGCTTGTTACTGATACGCAAGGTGTGGTAGCCCGCCTCAACGTCCCACGGGGCCGGGTCGCCGGCTATCCATTCATTGTTCTCAATCAGGCAACTCAGCGTCCCGCCTTGATCGTATGCAGTGAGGCTGACCTGGATATTCTGGTCGGGTCCAATGCTCAGTGCCATGAGCTGGTCATCATCAACCGAAAACTTCACACCCGGATAGATTAGTTCTACGCTTCCGACCCGGACGCTACAGATCGTCTGATTGACTTTCAGGAGTCCGCTAACATAGCCGCGCTTCCGATTCGCTGGTTGCGCCTTGTAACGGCGTTGCTCGGGTTCCTGCATCGCGCCGACAGTAGCCTCGCGGTGATGGTTTGGACACAACACCATCATGTCGGCTGGATCAAAATGAGGCCGCACCGCGTACTCCACGATGTGGTGGTAGTCTAGAATCGGAAGACCACACTTGCAGCAACCGAATCCGGCCTCCTGCCGAAGGATTCGCTTGATAGGATCAGGAGTCGGCGGTCGCTTATCTGCCACGTTGAACCCCCACGGCGGTGATAGGATATGCTATTCTATTTCGCATGTTCTACGTGCTATGGGATCTCGACTCGGGCAACATGATTGGCGACTTCGACACCGAGGCCGAGGCGCTTGCCGTCGTCCACGATCTTATTGGCGTAAACACTCCCAGCTTCATTGATGTGCTCAGCCTGGGATCTACTGCCGACGATGGTACGGTCCGAATCGTTGCACAGGGCCGCCCATTGGCTGCACGGGCTGAACAGGAAGCCGCTAGCAGCCAGGTCCACCATTGAACAACGCGGCGATTTCAGCTTCGCCCATACGATCAAAGTCGTCCGGTACTGCAATCTGGCCGGCCAGGAGACCAAACTCGCGGCGGACCTCGTCGAGCGTCACGAAGTTCCCGGCGTCCAAGTCGGCCCGTGCTTCGGCGACGGCTTCCCGCTCCTCGTCGGTTTCTGGCTCGTCGTCGTAGGGGGCGTTGGCAAGGGCAGCGAGGACCGGGTCGGCGAGCGGTTCAAGCCGTTGGCGTGCGTCGTCAAGCTGCGCTGCGGGGATGCTGTCCACCAGCCGATAGAGCGCTTCACGAGTCGTCATGCCAGCCTCCGAAACCCTGCGACGATTGTGCCACGGCCAGACACGCTGCGGGTCTGCCAGTGACAGCCCCCTACACTACTCCTGGCTCCTGGCTCCTGGCTCCTGGCTCCTGGCTCCTGGCTCCTGGCTCCTGGCTCCTGGCTCCTGGCTCCTGGCTCCTGGCTCCTGGCTCCTGGCTCCTGGCTCCTGGCTCCTGGCTCCTCGTCTACAGGCGCGCCCAGGCCCGGCCTTCGCGGGCCAGCAGGTCGCGGGCGGCGCGCGGCCCCCAGGTGCCGGCTTCGTAGTTCGGGAACTCAGGCGGCGGCAGGTGCTTCCAGCCCTCCAGGATCGACGTGACGATGGTCCAGGCCGCCTCCGTCTCGTCACGGCGGGTGAACAGCGTCGAGTCGCCCTGCATCGCGTCGAGGATCAGCCGCTCGTAGGCGTCCGCCGACTGCCCGCCAAACGACGTGCCGAACCGGAAGTCCATCAGCACTGAGCGGATGTGCATGCCCGGCCCCGGCACCTTCGAGCCGAAGCGCAAGGCGATGCCCTCGTCGGGCTGGATGCGCAGCGTGAGCACGTTCGGGCGCTGGCGGCCGGCGTCGCCCATGCCGAAGAGCAACTGCGGCGTCGGCTTGAAGCGGATCGAGATTTCCGACGACCGTTTCGGCAGGCGCTTGCCGTGCCGCAGATAGAACGGCACGCCCGCCCAGCGCCAGTTGTCAATCAGCAGCTTGAGCGCGACGAACGTCTCGGTGTGCGAGTCGGGCGAGACGCGCTCCTCCTCGCGGTAGCCGGGCACCGGCTGGCCGTCGTTCGCGCCGGTGCCGTACTGGCCCCGCACCGTTCGGCGGGCCACCTCGGCGGTGTTCAGCGGGTGGATCGCCCGGAGCACCTTGACCTTCTCGTCGCGCACCGCGTCGGCGTCCAGGGCGACCGGCGGCTCCATCGCCACCAGTGACAACACCTGCAACATGTGGTTCGCCACCATGTCGCGCAGCGCGCCGGACTCCTCGTAGTACGGGCCGCGCCCCTCCACGCCGATGGACTCGGCTACCGTGATCTGCACATGGTCGATGTGCTGGCGGTTCCAGATCGACTCCCAGATGCTGTTGGAGAAGCGGAACGCCATGATGTTCTGGACGGTCTCTTTCCCGAGGTAGTGGTCGATGCGGTAAACCTGCTCCTCCTGGAAGACCTGGGCCATGTCGCCGTTCAGCTCGCGGGCGGTGGCGAGGTCCGTGCCGAACGGCTTCTCAACAACGATGCGCGTCCAGCCGCCTTCCGCGCCGTTCTGGCCGGTCGGGGAGACCAGCCCGGCCGCCCCAAGCTGCTGCACGATGGTCGCGTAGGCGTTCGGGGCCGTGGCGAGGTAGAAGAGGCGATTGCCGCGCGTGCCCCGCGTGGCGTCCATCTCGTCGCAGACCCGCTTCAACTCCGCGTAGCCGGCCGGGTCTTCAAAGGACGACTGCACGTACTTGATCGCCTCGGCGAAGCGCTGCGCCACCGAGCGGCGAAAGTTGTCGCCGGCCGCCTCTTTCGCCGCTTCCAGCACCTTGTCGCGGAAGCCGTCGTCGCCCCAGGGCCGCCGCGCGAACCCGACCAGCGACGAGCCGGGCGGCAGCCGCCGTTCAAGGGCCAGGTTGTAGAGGGCCGGGATCAGCTTGCGATACGTCAGGTCGCCGGTGGCCCCGAAGATGACCACGACACACGGCTCGGCGGAAAGCTCCGTGCGAAGCCCTTCGCGGAGCGGGTTCGTCGTCGCGAGCATGGTTGCCACGGGTAGCCCTCCTGATGGCGCACGTCTGTGGGCAGACTAACAGGCAGACGCGACACGTCGCCACTGCTGAGTGTGACAGACGGTGACTGCGTTGTGAATGCCATCGTGCATCTGCACGGCGAGTCGTTCAACTGGGCGGCTCAGATATGGCGCAGGCGCGGCTCGCGCAGGCCGATCAGCGCGACGACGACGACGCAGACCATGGCCGCACCGACTACGACGACGACGCGGCGCTGTCAGAGTGCAGCACCGCGTCGTCGGGGTCGCAGAGGCTGGGCGGGGCATCTTCGGGGAAGCTGGCGGGTGGTTTGTCAGCAGGGGGACTGCTCATGTGCCTCCGGAGGGTCGCGCGCGGCGATCTTCAAGTGTAGCGCGCGCCGGGCACTGTTCATCGCGCAACGTACACTGGCCGGAGTGCGCTCCGGTTGTTCGATCTGCCCTGCTGGCGTTACCCTAGAGCGTGAGGTGAAGTCCACGCGTACCATCTCTGGTCGGTCTGCGACCAGGAGCCGGGGTCGGGCCACATGGCGCGCCCATCATGCGATCTGCTGTCAGTCACGCGGCTGGCTGCGTGGATCCAGGGCGTCGCGTAGGGCGTCGCCGCTCAGGTTCACCGCCAGCACGGTCAGGGCGATGCACAGGCCGGGGGCGACCATCTGCCAGGGGAGACGCTGGAAGAAGAGCCGCGCCTCGTTGATCATCATGCCCCACTCTGGGGTCGGCGGTTGCATCCCGAGGCCAAGAAACGAGAGGGCCGCGAGGTTCAGGATGACCGATCCGAAGTTCGCCGTGGCGATCACGATGGCCGGGCCAACGACGTTTGGCAACATGTGCCGCAGCAGCAGGCGGCTCTGGCCGGCACCCAGAGCGCGTGCGCCTTCGACGTAGCCGGCCGCACGCTCCTTGAGGACGATCCCTCGATAGGTCCGGGCGTACCACGGCCACGACGTGAACACCATCGCGCCGAGCAGGCTTGGGAATGACGGCCCCAGCACCGTCACGGCGGCAAGCGCCGTCACCAGACTGGGCACGGCCATCAGGGCATCAATGGTGCGGCCGAGGAGCGTGTCGGTCATTCGGGTGCCGCTGGCGGCAAGCGCCCCGATTCCAAAGCCGAGCAGGCTCGTTCCGGTGCAGACGACCAGTGCACCGGCCAGCGACCAGCGCGCACCCGCCAGCACCCGAGCGAGAATGTCCCGCCCGATCTGATCGGTCCCGAGCGGATGCAGCATCGACGGGTTCTGGAGCCGCACCTCAATGACCTGCTCCAGCGGGTCCAGCGGCCAGACCGCCGGGCCGGCCAGTGTTGCCAGACTGACGAGAGCCAGGAGCGTCAACCCGATGGCACCACTGGCTGACAGCCGGTGCCTCGGACGACGCCCCAGGCCACGGGCTGGCGGGGGCATTGGGCCGAGCGGACCGGCAGGCTCCCGCGTGGTTGCGGCGCGAGTGGGGGTGTCTGAAGGCAGCGCCCCTTGCGCCGGAACTGAAACTGTTGGTGCGATGTGTTCGCTCTCTATCATCCGGTCACGCGCGACGGACGCGCGGGTCGAGCGCGGCGGCACCGATATCGACTGTCAAGTTGACGATCACGAACGCCAGCCCGGCCAGGGTCGCGAAGCCGATGACAATGGGCACGTCGCCCAGCAGTGCCGCATCGACGGCCAGTTTACCGACGCCCGGCCAGGCGAAAATGTATTCGATCACAATCGCTCCGGTCAGTGCGTGAGCCAGTTCCAGACCCAGCACGGTCAGGATCGGCACGATGACGTTCGGCAGCACATGGCGTCGCGCAATGGCGGTCGTCCGCAGCCCCTTGGCCCGGGCCACGGTGACGTACTCCTGGCCGAGCACGTCCAGCACCGTGGCCCTGGTAAGGCGAGTCAAGACCGCTAGGTTGGCGAGCGCCAGGACGCCAGCCGGCATAACGATCCCCTGTGGCGTCAGCGAGCCGAACGCCGGCAGCCACTGGAGCGTTGCTGCGAAGACGAACATCGCGATCAACGCCACCCAGAAGCTCGGCAGGGCCACACCCAGTGCTGCGATGAGCTGGGCCAGGGTGTCGAGCGGGCCGCCACGCTGATAGGCTGCGAGCGTCCCGAGCGGCACCGCCACGATGCAACTCAGCAAGGTCGCCAGGGTAGCCAGCAGGATGGTGGCCGGCAGGCGCTCTAGGTAGAGGCCCGTTACCGGCTGGTACGAGCGAAACGAGCGGCCGAGATCTCCCTGGACGGCACCCCTCAGCCACGACAGGTAGCGGACGACGAGCGGATCGTCCAACCCCATCTCGGCACGCTTGGCGACGACGGCCTCTTCTGGGACGGGATTCATGCCACTCGCTGAGAGCAGCAGGCGGGCGGGGTCACCTGACGCCAGGGCATACAGCCCGAACGCCAGGACCGACACCACCAACATCACCACGGCAGCCCAGCCCAGCCGGCCCGCAAGATACGCCAGCATGTGCGGCCTACCCGACCGAGATGGCGCGGTCGATGAAGTAGATGTCGTTGGGGTGGATCGCGAAGTTCTGGACCTTCCCCTTCTTGTACGCCGCAACGATCGGGGCCGAGAGCAAGTACAGGTTCGGCACGTCGGCGCGCAGAATCTCCTGAGCCTTCAAGGAGATCGCTTGCCGCTTCGCAGGATCGGACTCACCTCGCAGTTCCTCAATGACGGCCTCCATCTGTGGGTTCTCGTAGCCGCCAAAATTGGCGGCTCCACCCTTTAGTACCGACGCCGCGAATAGGTACTGCGGATCGCCCGTCACCGCCGAGTTGACCGAGTACATTGTGGCTTCAAAGTTGTCGTCCTTGATCTGGGCGGTGATATCCTGAACACTCTGCACCTTGATCTCAAAGCCGAGCGGCTTCAACTGCCCCTGCATCGCGACGGCAATGGGCGTCAACTCGGCCCGGCCTGGGTAGCTGTAGAGCGTGAACGCGATACGCTGGCCGTCCTTCGCCCGGACGTTGTCCGCCCCCATCTTCCAGCCAGCCTCGTCAAGCAGCCGCTTCGCCTTCTCGATGTCGGTGGCCTGGATATCAGCGATCTCCAGGCCGGCCCCCTTGGGGAAGAGGCTGGTGGCCGGTGCGCCCAGACCATCCAGCCCAACGGTGTTCAGTTGGGCACGGTCAAGACCGAGCGACATCGCTTCACGCACGGCCCGGTCAGCGAACGGGGGTCGGGTGAGGTTCAGGATGACCGAGTGGACCCGGGTGGACGGTAGTACCTGCTTCTCGATATCCGGACCAAGCGTCGTGACAACCTCGGGCGGCAAGCCCCAGAGCATGTCCACGTCACCCGATTGGAGCGCGAGGACGCGGGAGTTCGCATCCGCCGCATTCCTGAGGCTGATCTTCGCCAGCGCCGGCGGGCCAGCCCAGTGGTCGGCGAACGCTTCGAGTGCGAATTCCTGGTCCTTGACGAACTTCGTCAGACGGAACGGACCGGTCTCGACTGAGGCACCCTCGGCACCCGGCTTGCTGATGACGAAGTACTGAGAAGCGAGGCTGTTCGGCAGATCTCCGTGCGGGCGTGACGTCTTGAAGACCACCACCGAGTCACCCTCGGCCGTGACCTGCGTGTCCTTGGAGATGAAGCGGCCAGCAGCCGGCTGCGTCTCGAAGTTCAGCTTGATCGAGTCCGCGATAGCCTGCGCGGTCAGCGGCGAGCCGTCCCAGAACTTGACGCCCTTGCGGAGGGTGAAGCGCCAGGTGTTCGGATCGGCCTTGGTGAACGACTCAGCGACCCACGGTTCCAGCTTCTGCTCGCGGGTGAGCCGAGTGAGCGTCTCACCCATGCCCCAGAAGACGTGGGTAAAGCCGTCCTTGTTCCCGTCGGTGGAGCCGGGAAAGTGGATGCCGACAGCAATGCGAAGCTCGCCACGCGAGGATGTCGTCTTCGCGGCAGGAGCGGTTGTTGAGGCTGGTGCAGCGGCGGCGGGCGCGACCGGAGCGCTGGTCGGAGCGGCCGGCTTGGTCGCTTCGGCTGGCTTGCTCTCGACCTTCGCCGCTGGCACGGCTGGCACAGCAGTCGCCGGTGGGGCGGCCGGGGGCGCAGCCTGTTGGCCACAGGCTGCGAGCAACGTTGTCGCGGCCGTCACCGCGAGGCCGCTGAGAAAGGATCGACGCGAGATCGGAGCCAGCAGCCGATGGGTGGAGGCGTGTGGCGCGGACATGGGTCGTCTCCCTCGGTGCATGACGCACCAGACTGACGTGAGTGTTGCAAACCGATACAGATTAACGCAGCGTCCACTATGATGCAACTACATGCAAGTGCACATACTTGCGTCAAAGTCTTGGGAAGCAGCAGGGTGGGTGCGATACATCGCGCCCGACCAAAGATCGGCACACATCCACTGACATAGGTCTATCAATATGAGATGGAGTATCGTTAATAGAGCCCAGATGCAAGAGTGTGCAAGTCGGGTGTCCGTCAGATTTTTGCAGGTTGCGTCGCCCGGTTTATCCCTCACGGATTTTGAGAAAGCCCTTGGGGAGCCCTCTTCAAGTGACAGCGCGCAGCATCATGCAGAGTACCCTCTTGCCGGCCCGGCCTTCCGCGCCGGCCGCCGCATTGGCTACCCTCTGCGTTGTGGTTGCCGGAGATGGGGATGCCGGAACATTCGGCGGCGAGGGTGTAGCCATGTCGATTCACCAGACGACCGAGGGGCAGCGGCTGGCTGCGGCACAGACGGGCGCTGCGGCCTGGAAGCGCTGGGGGCCATACCTGAGTGATCGCCAGTGGGGGACGGTCCGCGAGGATTACAGCGCCTACGGCGAAGCCTGGGAGTATTTCCCGCACGAACACGCCCGGAGCCGCGTCTACCGCTGGGGCGAGGACGGCATCGGCGGCATCTCCGACGACCGTCAGCGGCTCTGCTTCGCGCTGGCGCTCTGGAACGGCCGCGACCCGATCCTGAAGGAGCGGCTCTTCGGGCTGACCGGCAATCAGGGCAACCACGGCGAGGATGTCAAGGAGCAGTACTACTACCTGGACGCCACGCCGACCGGCTCATACCTGAAGATGCTCTACAAGTACCCGTTCGCCGCGTTCCCCTACGCCGACCTCCGCGACACGAACCGGCAGCGGTCGCGCGAAGAACCCGAGTACGAGCTGCTGGACACCGGCGTCTTTGCCGACGACCGCTACGCCGATGTGGTGATTGAGTACGCGAAGGCCGGCCCGAACGACATCCTGGTCCGGCTCAGCGCGACGAATCACGGGCCGGAGACAGCGGACCTCCACCTGCTGCCGACGCTCTGGTTTCGGAACACCTGGGCCTGGGACGGCCGCCGCGACGCGACCGTCCGGCCGTCGCTTCACCGCGTCGCGCACGCAGACGGCCGGGTTGCTGTGCAGGCCGAGCACTTCGAGTTGGGCCACGCCATCCTGAGCTGTGAGGGCACGCCGGGCCTGCTGTTCACCGAGAACGAGACGAACGCAACGTTGCTGTTCAACACGCCGAGCGCCACCCCGTTTGTCAAGGACGGCATCCACGAGGCGGTGGTGCACGGGAACATGGCGGCGGTGAACCCGGCTGAGGTCGGCACGAAGGTCGCCGCGCACTATCGGCTGTCGCTGGCCCCCGGCGCGGCGGCGACGGTGCGCCTGCGCCTGACGTTGACCGACCTGCCGATGACGGACCGTCCGGCCGGCACCACGCCTGACGTGACGGATGATGCGCCGGACGGACTGGCCACCTCACCGGACGGGATTGCGGGCGCGATGCTCGCAGCGGCGACGACGGGCGACCCGTTCGCAGGCTTCGACGCGGTGTTCAGCCAGCGCATCACCGAGGCCGACGCGTTCTACCGCGCGGTGCACCCTGCGGCCCTGACGGCTGACGAGCGATTGGTGCAGCGGCAGTCGCTGGCCGGCCTGGTCTGGTCGAAGCAGTGGTACTACTTCGACGTTGAGACGTGGCTGAACGGCGACCCCGGCCAGCCGGCCCCGCCAGTTGACCGAAAGTATGGCCGCGACCGCGAGTGGCTGCACTTCAACGCGGCAGACATTATGTCGATGCCGGATACCTGGGAGTATCCGTGGTTCGCCGCCTGGGATCTGGCGTTCCACTGCCTGCCGTTCGCCCTGATCGACCCGGACTTTGCCAAAGAGCAACTGGTATTGCTCGGGCGGGAGTGGTTCCAGCACCCGAACGGCCAGATTCCGGCGTATGAGTGGGCGTTCAGCGATGTCAACCCGCCAGTCCTGGCCTGGGCGGCGTGGCGCGTCTACAAGATCGACCAGAAGCGCAGCGGCGTCGGCGACCGCGCCTTTCTGGAGCGGGTCTTTCACAAGCAATTGCTGAACTTCACGTGGTGGGTGAACCGCAAGGACAGCGAGGGGAACAACGTCTTCGAAGGCGGCTTCCTGGGGCTGGACAACATCGGGGTGTTCGACCGCAGCCGGCCGCTGCCGACCGGCGGCCGGCTCGAACAGAGCGACGGCACCAGTTGGATGGGCATGTTCTGCCTGAACATGCTGGCGATGGCCCTGGAGTTGGCAGTCGAGAACCCGGTCTACCAGGATGTCGCGACGAAGTTCTTCGAGCACTTCCTCTATATCGCCAACGCAATGAACAGCATCGGCCCGTCAAACGTGCCGCTCTGGGACGACCAGGACGAATTCTTCTACGACGTGTTGCACACGGAGAGCGCACCGGCGCTGCACATGCGTATCCGCTCGATGGTCGGGTTGATCCCACTGTTCGCCGTGACGACCATCGAGCCGGAGATGCTGGAGCGCATGCCAGAGTTCCGCACGCGGCTCGAATGGTTCCTGGCGAAGCGCCCGGACCTGGCCGGGCTGATCTCGCGGTGGCAGGAGCCGGGGGCCGGCGAGCGGCGGCTGCTGGCGCTGGTGCGCGGCCACCGGATGAAGCGCGTGCTGCGTCGGCTGCTTGACGAGGCGGAGATGCTGTCGAAGTACGGCGTGCGGGCGCTCTCGCGGTACCACCTGGACCACCCGTACCGGCTGGATGTGAACGGTATGGCGTACACGGTCCAGTACCAGCCGGCCGAGTCCAACAGCGGCCTGTTCGGCGGCAACTCGAACTGGCGCGGGCCGATCTGGTTCCCGGTCAACTACCTGATCGTCGAGTCGTTGCAGCAATACCACCACTACTACGGTGACGATTTCACGGTGGAGTGCCCGACCGGCTCCGGGCAGTATCTGACGCTGGACGGCATCGCCACCGAGATCGCGACGCGGCTGGCGAGCATCTTTGTCGTCGATGAGGACGGCCGGCGGGCGGTGCTGGGCGACGACGACAAGTTGCAGCGTGATCCGCGCTGGCGCGACTGCGTGCCGTTCTACGAATACTTCCACGGCGACAACGGGCGTGGCGTGGGCGCGAGCCACCAGACGGGCTGGACGGCACTGGTCGCCAAACTGCTGGACACGATGGGCCGCCACCGCAAACCCGCTACGACTGCCGATGCAGCCGACGGCGCAGTTACCGACCCTGCGAGCCTGCCGGCGCGCTAACGGCCCGACGCCCGGTGCCCTCGTGGCGACATCCTAGTTGATGCCCCGCTTCGAATCGGTAATGCCGGTCGCTTGCCAGATTGCTTCGGCCTCGGAGCGTGAGAGCAGGCCATCAGCAACGGCGCTGCTCAGGACGCCCTCGGTCGATAGCCACGGCACGAGCGGCATCAGGTCGTCGCAGGCGCGGCGTGCTCGCCGATCATCCAGGGCGGCGGCGTACCCCCGGTGGTACGCGATGGCGATGACGGCGGATTCGCCCTGCCCGAGCGTGCGCGACAGCCGCGCGAACAGGGCACCCTCGATGCGCGGGTCAAAGGCAGCAATCTCGACCGTTCCGGCCGTTTCAAGCCGGTGGAGCAGCGCCGTCACGCGTGCGCCGTGCGATCTCCAGGCAGCAGCCTCGTCGATGACGTCGAGCGGAACGATCCACCGACATGGCCACAACCCGAGCACCCATTCAAGCGCCTGGGCCGCTTGCAGGGTGGAGAGGAACGTATTGTCGAGGACCACGCGGTCAGCACGGGCACTCATCCGCGCGTACGACCGCCCAGGCGCAAGGCCATCTCGCTACTCAACAGCAACTCCGACGCTGTCCTGAACGCGCTGGCGCAGGTCGTGGTAGTCTTCGCGCAGCAGTTCGGCCAGTTTCGCCAGTGAGATCGCGTCGTCCTCGAACGCCTTCATGGCGAGATAGCGAAAGCGCGTCGGAAGTATAACCGGCCGCTTCCAGAAGTCCTCGGGATCTTCGACGTCGTAGCCGAGCATCTCGGCCAGCGCGTTGAACTTGCGCCCGCCCTGCTTCCAGTAGTCCTGATGCGTGTCGCGCGACACTTTGCGGAGCGTCACGAGCCGATTGGTCATCGCCTGCCCGCTCACGCCGAAGTGCATGGCAAGATGCACCACGTCAAAGTCGGTGAACCGTCCGTTGTTGGCCCGCAACACGAGATCAAGCTGTCCGAGGACCGCCCGGCGCGGCATCAGGAAGGCAGCCGCGAACGCATCGGCAAATCGCTCGTCCGCTGGCACCCGGCTGGCGGATGCTTCCATCTCGATGTGCGCGGGCGGTCCGTCCAGGCGGTAGAGATGGGCGAGGATGTGGCCGTACTCATGTGCGAGATCGAAGCGGCGGCGGTAGACTAGCTCCTTCGAGTTCACGGCCACGGCGGGGCGGTCATGCGGCCCGCGCACACTGACGCTTGACCAGTTCTGATCCTGCACCGGAATCAGAAAGGTGCGGACGCCGGCGGTGCCGTCCAACAGGTCAACGAGATCGAGGATGGGGCCGTCCCCGAGTCCGAGGCGGGCGCGCTCCATGTCGGCCAGGGTCTCGGCATCCTGCTCGGTGCGGAAGCCGAAGCGCGAATAATCGACTGGCATCGGGAGCGGCGGGGTGTCAACGATCTCTTCCAACAGGTCGTAGTCGGCGGCAAGTTGTTCGAGCATCACGAGCGGCTTGCGGTCAACGAGCTTGTCGGCGACGGCACGAAAGAGATAGGTGAAGCCGGTCGTGGCCGCAGGCGCTCCGTCCCCGAGGAAATACGCGACCGGGCGGCCATACATCCTGGCGAGCGTGTGCAACTCGGCACCCGTGACGGCGCGCTTGCCGGCTTCGATGGCCGACACGGTGGATGTGACCATGCCCATCTGCGTCGCCACATCAGTCTGAGTCAGGGCGAGCGCACGCCGCGCAGCCTGAAGCTTCGCGCCGATACTCTCGTTGTCAATGCTCATGCCACCGAACTTTGGCCGATTGCCTTGTAATGCTCGTCACCGAAGAGGAGTGTGTACTGACGGGTGATCTCATTGAAAATATTCGCCCTCGACCATTCAGTAGGACCGAGTAGCCACGGCCTGTCAAGACCAAAACACGGCTTGTAGCGGAGAGGGCCACTTCGGAAATGGGCACCTGTGTTCATGAGAGAGGATTCAGGCCAAACTTGCTTGAGTTCGAGGACTCTCTCACGCTTGCAAACACCACTGAAGACCATGTGTATGCCACGTGGAACCAACATGCTTCTAAATTGAGATAAAATATCAAGCGCACGAGCCCAGTGAGTACTTTGGTCCAACGTCTGGAGATCCAGAGAGAGCATGGCCACGCTCGAGTTCTCCAGTATCCAACTGACCCATCGCTTCAAATCATCATGATGGCCCCAATACGTGTGAGGGATGGCCGAAATCCCAAGTTGCTGCATTTCTCCAAACACTTTAAGGCTTCGCTTTGGGTTATAGAGCTGCTCAATACGTGGGTATGCCCAGCCAGATGAATGCCGATGCCAAACCGAGTAGTTCCATGCCATGACAGCATCAGGTTCAAGCTGTCGAATTGTATGCAGCAGCGTTCTTCGGCGAGAGGCCGGCCAATGCTTTTCAAGGAACCGGTCATGCGCGAAACCGGATACGATCAATCGTTGACCGCTCTCCAGTCCGAGTAGTCTCCTGGCAGAAACGCCATGTCGAAATGATCGACGTGCCAGATCCTGTACTTCGTTCAACGGGACGGCAATTGCCTCAACATATGGCAACGTTCGCTCCGAAGCCCATTCTCGGGGCTTGATGACCGGTATGTACGCAGGCAGCGAAGTCGTCATCTGAACCTGCGCCTTCACGTTGAATGTGAAGCCATTGACTTCAAGAAACCTGGACTGGAAGTCTGGCGATGTGATGTGAAGGACCGATGGATGGACTGGTCCGAGCTCCGTGCAACTCATTTCGGTATGTTGCGCATGGCAGATTTCACGCGTGATGCAGTCGCCACAGTATGGCTCTGCGAATAACGGTGCCTGTAACATTCGGAGATCCAAGCTAGATCCCATGGATTTCAATCTGCACCCGCTGACCTTCGTCAGAAATAATGTTCACAACTGCACCAGCGAGACCTTGAATGCCGTCGAGGCAACGTTTTGCGACGGCATCACCCGCCGAGCCTTCAATTTTTCCTACTTCGCGAAGTAAGGGATCGGCAACGAGAACAACCGCTCTGTCTCCAAGATCAGTCATGATGAAGACTGGAGTGCCAATGGATGCAACGTCAGTACCGGCGTCACAGTGAACGTCCACGATCCACGGAACCACAGTCGATGTGACGCTTGGAATGTTCCCGAGTTCCGTGTCTCGATTGTCACCGCCCTGATAAGGAGGATCAAAGAAGAGAGTCGTTGGTTCCCATGGCTGCTTGACTACAGGCGGTCCCTTTTGCAGATCGATCCCCATGCCCACCTCCGACCGTGCCTGACCTTGATCTGAAAATCGACGATGACTTCTGAATTCAGAATAGCATATTTTCGGAATTCACGCATTATTCGATTCCCGGCGGCGAGATGCAGGCGACGCCATGCGCTAACGGCCCGGCGCCTGCCGTCCGGTATCATGTGGGCACCAAACATCGCATCCTGCCCGGTGACCCGCTGACGACCGTCCGCCCACCCGATGGCGCGACCAGGCCGGGCCGGCCTACGCCAGACCACCGGCACCAGAACGAAGACGCCTGGAGCCGCCGATGACTGCCGAGCCAGTCCCCGTAGAACGAACGCCCGACGTACGCACGCGCCGCTACATCCCCAGCGACATCGAGGGGAAGTGGCAGCGCCAATGGGAAGACGACGGCCTGTACGTCGCCGCGACCGACGCCAGCCGGCCGAAGTACTACGCGCTGGTCATGTTCCCGTACACCTCGGGCGACCTCCACATCGGGCACTGGTACAACTACGGCATCGCTGACGCGCACGCACGCTACAAGTCGATGCGCGGCTTCAACGTGCTGATGCCGATGGGCTTCGACGCCTTCGGGCTGCCCGCCGAGAACGCCGCCATTGATCGGGGCATCCACCCGTACACCTGGACGATGCAGAACGTCGAGCGGATGACCCAGCAGATTAAGACCATCGGTGGTATGTACGACTGGTCGAAGACGCTGGCCTCCTGCCTGCCTGAGTACTACACGTGGAACCAGTGGTTCTTCATCAAGTTCTTCGAGAAGGGGCTGGCCTATCGGGCCGAGGCTCCCGTCAACTGGTGCCCGAAGGACCAGGGCGTGCTGGCGAACGAGCAGGTGCAGGACGGCCTGTGCTGGCGCTGCGGCACCCCGGTCATTCGCCGCAACCTGGAGCAGTGGTTCTTCAAGATCACCGACTACGCTGAAGAGCTGCTGGACTTCTCGCAGATCGAGTGGCCCGAGCGCGTCGAGACGATGCAGCGCAACTGGATCGGTCGGTCCGAGGGCGTCCAGTTCGATATCCCCGTAGTGGACAGCGACCAGAAGATCGCCGTCTACACCACCCGCATCGACACCGTGTTCGGCGTCACCTGGGTGGTGCTGGCCCCCGAGCATCCGCTGGTGGACGCGCTGACCACGCCCGAGCAGCGCGACGCTGTGAAGGCGTACCAGCAGCAGGCCAGCAAGCAGACCGAAGTCGAGCGGCTGGCGACCGACAAGGAGAAGACCGGCGTCTTCACCGGCACCTTCGCCGTCAACCCGGTCAACGGCTCGCGCGTGCCGATCTGGGTGGCCGACTATGTGCTGGGCAGCTACGGCACCGGCGCAGTCATGGGCGTGCCGGCCAGCGACGAGCGTGACTTCATCTTTGCCCAGAAGTTCCAGTTGCCGATCATCCCGGTGGTGGTGCCGGAGGGCTGGGACGGCACTGACCTGGCAGCAGCCTATACCGACCCCGGCGTGATGGTGAACTCCGGGCAGTTCGACGGCCTGCCCTCGACTATCAGCAAGGTGAAGGTGGCCGAGTGGATCGAGGAGCTAGGCGTCGGCAAGCGGACGGTCAACTTCCGTCTGCGCGACTGGCTAATCTCGCGGCAGCGGTACTGGGGCACGCCGATCCCAATGCTGTACTGCGACACGGACGGCATCGTGGCGGTGCCGGAGGCCGACCTGCCGATCTTGCTGCCGCAGGACGCCGAGTTCAAGCCGACCGGCGAATCCCCGTTGGCCTCGCACCCGACGTTCACCAAGGCCACCTGCCCGAAGTGTGGCGGCCCGGCCCGCCGCGAGACGGACACCATGGACACGTTCATGGATTCGTCCTGGTACTACCTGCGCTATGCCGACCCGCACTATGACGTGCCGCCCGGATTCGACCAGGAGAAGGCCGGCTACTGGATGCCGGTTGACCAGTACATGGGCGGCGTTGAGCACGCGGTGATGCACCTGCTGTACTCGCGGTTCTTCATGCGGGTACTGCGCGACCTCGGCCTGACCGACCAGTCCGAGCCGTTCAAGCGGCTGTTCAATCAGGGCACCATCCTGGGGCCGGACGGCCTGCGGATGAGCAAGAGCAAGGGGAACGTGGTCAACCCCGACGACTACGTTGGGACCATTGGCGCGGACGCCGTGCGCTGCTACCTGATGTTCATCGGGCCGTGGGACCAGGGCGGCCCCTGGAACGTGCAGAGCATCAGCGGCATCAGCAAGTTCCTGAACCGCGTTTGGGCGGTGGCGACCGAGCCGCGCGCCGTGACCAGCCCTGACGCTGCGTCGGACGCGAAGCTGCTGCGGGCGGTGCATCAGACGATCCGCGACGTGACGGAAGACCTCGAAAAGTTCCGCTTCAACACGATGTTGGCGAAGCTGATGACACTCGTGAACACGATGTACGAGGTCCGCACGTCGGCGTCCGTTGCGGCCTGGGACGAGGCGGTCCGCATGCTGTTGCTGATGCTGGCCCCGAGTGCCCCGCACCTGACCGAGGAGTTGTGGTCTACGACGTTGGGGCTGCCGTACAGCATCCACAAGCAGCCGTGGCCGGCCTGGGACGAGGCGCTGGCCGCCGAGGACGAACTGCGGGTGGCCGTCACGGTGAACGGGAAGCCGCGCGCCGAACTGGTCATTCCGGCAGCCGTCCAGGACGACGAGGCCCACGTGACGGCGCTGGCGCTGGCCTTGCCGCGTGTCCAGGCGTTCACCGAGGGCAAGACGGTGCGCCGCGTGATCTACCGCGCGGGCAAGGTACTCAACCTCGTGGTCGGCTGACGCGCACCCGCGCTGGGCCGACCACCTGCCCAATGGCGTCCCAACAGCCCCGGCGGCGCCTACTACGGGCCTGTCATCCTGGATTACGGAAGTTGTAGAGCGACCGACACGAGGCACGGCGGGTATCTGAACAGCTGGCAGGTCGGCGAACGCGAACGGTCCCACCTCTTTTGTCGTCGCAGTTCGCTCATGTCTGCCACTTCCTCGCCTCAATCAGCCTATTGTCGGTCGCTCTTATTCGACGTCGGCCTAAAAAGCAGCAAGGCCGACTGTGCCCGCCATGTCATCCCGAGTGGAGCGAGCTTGCGAGCGCAGTCGAGGGATCTCGTGCAACCTTACAGGTCAACGAGAGATCCCTCGGCAACGCCGCCCCCCCGCGTCGCCGGATTCCCACGGTGCAGGCTCAGGGCGACATGACTGGGGCTGCGTGCCACGTTGGTCTGACGGGCTGCGTCCTCAGTGGAGTGTCAGGGGGGGCGGCTGCGGCGGGTGGCGGCGCAGACTGGCGTGTGCCATGATCCCGCCGCCTGATGACTGACTTCTTCGCGCCCCTGCTGGCTGCCGGTGCCGCTGTCCTGGCCGAGCTTGACTGGCTCCAGCTTGCCCTGATCCTGCTAACGATTTTCTGCGCGGCCACCGTCAAAGGGGCCATCGGGTTCGGGTTCCCGCTCCTGGCGACGCCCCTGATCTCGACCATCTGGGACGCGCGGCAAGCAGTGTTGCTGATCTCGATTGCCTCGCTGCTCAACAACATCAACATCGTCATGCGCGGCGGCGGCAGCCGGGCGACGTTTGGCCGGTTCGTCCCGGTGCTGATCGGGCTGGTGATTGGGACGGTGGCCGGCGCGCTGCTGCTGGCGAGCGTCAACGCGCGGCTGCTGGAGGGCATCGTCGGCGTGGCGGCGTTGATCTTCGGCATTGTCGGGCTGGTCAAGCCGGACCTGGCGATCCCGCCGCGCCTGGAGCGGTACCTCGCCTTCCCGATGGGATTGGCCGGCGGGCTGCTCGGCGGCAGCACCAGCATTTTTGCGCCGGCCCTGGCGTCGTTTACGCACGCGCTCCATCTCTCGAAGCGCGAGTTTGTGTTCTTCCTGACGCTGCTCTATGTCGTGGGGACTGGCGTGCAGGTGGCGTCGTACGCACAACTGGGGTTGTACACCGCCATGATTCTCCTGTTGGCAGCGGCGTCACTGGTGCCGAATATCCTCGGTGTGAGCCTGGGGCTGCGGTT
>JBBQBU010000006.1:0-30376 GCA_038318015.1 Chloroflexota bacterium
GTCCCCGCGCTCATAGTAGTAGCGCGCGGCTTGCCCGACCGAGTACGTCCCGAAGTAGGCGATGGCGGCCTTTGGGAGCGCCGAGATCGGGGCCGGCGCGAGGCCGACCGCCGTCCGCGCCGCTGTGCGCCAGAGGAATGCTCCACCGATCACTGGCGCGATCTCCCGGAGCACGCCCATCCGGTCGCTCACGTCGCGGCCGTACAACGCGGCCAACTTGAAGACGAGCATCGCCTGGTTCTTGGTCAGGACCAGAATATCAGCCACGCCACCCAGGAACATGCCGAGGACCGGGATCAGCGCCGGCAAACTGGACATCAGCGCGAACTGCGCGTTGACGCGGCTGGCCTCGCGGATCAGGTCGTCGGAAACGGCGCGGCGCAAGGCCGGGTACTGGTGGGCAAGGGCCAAGCGCAATGCTGGCACTGTGTTGAGCACGAGGCCAATCAGTCGGGCGCGTGTCGCCTGGACGTTGCGCGGGTCCACGACGGCCATCAGCTCGGGGGGGTGCGACGGGAACTGCAACCGCATGGCCGGCAGGCCCTGCTGCGGCGACGTGAGCGCATCAGCGTGCGTGAGGATCAGGAGGGTGGGGCAGCCCCGGCCGGCCAACTGCCCGCCGACACGTCGCTCGGCCGACCAGTCCGGCTCGCGGGCATCCAGCAGGAGGAACGCAAGGTCGATGGCGCCGGCCGCCGCGACCGCAGCGCTGTCGGCCTCGTTGAACGAGAAGCGCCGCACCGGTACATCCTGCTCGCCATCGCCGAAGAGGGCGCGGCTGAGCGTGTGCCGCCCGCTGCCGGGCCGCCCGAAGAAACCGATTGTCACCTGACGTTCAAGCTCAGCGCGGACGTCGTTCGGGTTGATCTCGCGGATCGCGTCCCAGAAGTAGCGGCCGAGGCCAAGAATGCGCGTACCATGCTGCAACATCGTGCGGAGAGTGTACCACCTGGTCACAGTGTCGCCAGGGTGACATGCACGAGACGCACGCGCCGCTACAATGAGGGTGAGACTGCTGGCGACGCGCCCGAGGGTAGCCCTGGGCCGGAGGCGATCGTTCGATGACGTGTCCGTCGTGTGGTGCCCCTAATCACGCTGATTTCTCGTTCTGCCTTCAGTGCGGGCATCCTCTCACGGCGTCAGGCCAGGAGTCGGAGCAGCTTGGCGCTACGCGGGCCGACCTGATGCCGATTGATGTTGGCACTGAGGCCGGCACGATGGCGATGGACCTGCTGCCGAACATGGTCATGCCGTCCACCCTATCAACTACCGCGTCCGGGGCCCCTGGGTCGCCTGGGACCGTGCCCGTCCGTCTCCGGATCGAGTCCGGCTCCGTTGACGAGGACGTGATCGGGCTAGATCGGCCGCTGACCGTCATTGGTCGCCGCCAGGGCAGTGACGTGGTCATCCACGACACGAACGTCTCGCGGATGCACGCGCAGATCAAGCGCGACGGCACTCGTTTGATGATCGAGGACACCAATAGCTCGAACGGTACGATGGTCAACGACGAGCGCATCGAACGGCCGCACGAGTTGCATTCGGGCGACGTGATCAAGATTGGCGACGCGGTGTTCATCTTCGAGCAGGACATCGCGCAGCAGCAGGAGACGGATGACGATGAGTACGGCTCGCCCGAGGGCTCTACTATGGCGATCGACCTGGATTCGCCGATGACGAGCCTGGGCGGCGCGCCTGAGTTGATGTTGCCGTCACTTGCGCCGCGCCCACCCGCGCCGTCGAGCCAGTCCACACGGCCCGGCACCCAGCCGAGCGTGCCGGTGCTGCCGGCCACGCCCCTGACTCCCCCGCCGCCCATCATGGACGTGGACATGGACGGCGGCCACACTGGATTTGCCGAGAGCGGCATGTTCGATGATGAGGACGAATTGTCAGCCGTGCCGCAACGCCCCGCAGAACCACAACCCGTCGCCGCGCCGCCGGCTCCCGCGCCAGCGCCGGCGGTCCACCGTGCACCTGAACCAGCCGCGAACGTCGGAGGGTCTTCCTCGCTGCGGCCAGCCACGCCATCCGGAGCTGGCTCAACCTCCGCGGCGCTGGAGTCCTTGCGCCGCGAGTTAACGGAAGTCGGCCAGGAGTTGGGCGCGTTTTCGGGCACGCTCGGCGGCCTTGCGGACCGCGTTGACCGCTTGGAGCGCACCCTTGACGCCGCCACCGGCGATCTCGCGGCCGTCGCGGATGCGATTCGCGGTCCGGATGCCACGGTCCTCAAGGAACTCCAGGGCATCTTGGGGGACATTGAGCGGGCGGCTGACGGGCCGCAGCTTGACGAGGCGATGAAGGTGCTGGAGCAGCTTGCCGCCCAGCCGCGCGACATCGAATTGTTGCTGAAACTGTCCCAGCAGGCGGGCGCAATCGAGAGCGCACTCCGCATTCACGGTCGGCTGGTTGCCGCAGCGCCGCGCCTGAGCAACACGCTCGCCCGGCTCACGGACTGACCGCGCAAGCGGGTATGACATGCCTGTTGAAGCTGCCAACAGCGCAGCATTGGAATCCAGTCCGCTGTTTCGGGGCGTCCCGAGCGATGCAGCCGCACAGATTGTTGAACTGTTTGATCGGCGGCGGTTCCAGCCCAACGATGTGATCGTGCGGGAAGGTGACCCAGGCGACTCACTGTTCATCATCGAAGCTGGGTTAGTCGAGGTCTTCCTGCTCAGCGCGACCGGCGAGGCGACGGTGCTGTCGCGGCTCGGGCCGGGCGAGGCGTTCGGGGAGATGTCCGTGCTGACGGGCGAGCCGCGCTCTGCCAGCATCCGCGCCATCTCGCCAACGGTCGTCCGCGAGGTGCCCCGTGACCAGTTCTTGCAGGCAGCGTCCGAGACGCCGATGCTGCTGTTCAACCTGAGCCGCGTGCTGGTCGGCCGTCTCTCCCGGGCGAACCGCGTGGCCGCCGACATGAAGGGTGCCGAAGTCGTTGCGATCATCGGCCGGCTGCCGCCGCTGATCGGCAGTCTGGTGGCGACAAACGTGGCTGCTGCTTTGGCCGCCACGACCCACAAGCGCGTGCTGCTGATCGACCGGCCAGCCGAACAGGCATCGACGCTGCCAGGCCGCGAGCGTAGTCCGTCCCTGTCGGACATCTGGACGCGCGGCGAGGCCCGCATGCGGGTTCCAGCACTCCAGTTCGGGGGGGCGCGCTTCATGGCGCTGGGGCTGCCGGCCGACGCCGGCCTGCTGCGCGGCATCCAGCCGCTGAGCCTGACCGAGGCGATGAACTGGTTTCGGCAGAACGCGCACTTCACGGTGCTGAATCTGGTGGGTGAGGACCGCCAGGAAATCCTGTCGATCCTCCCGCACGTGGAGCGCACCTATCTCCTGACCACGACGGCGCAACTCTCGACCACCTTTGCCGACGAACTAGTCTCAGCGATAGCGTCATTGCGGCCGGAGGTACGGGCGCGGTCCTATCCGGTGCTGCTATCGGACGAAGGGCTGTCGCTGCCGGCGGTGCGCGCACGGTCAATAGAGCGGCTCGGAGTACCTGCGCGCGTGATCTTGCCAGGTCCGGGCCAGTTGCTGCGGGATGCCGCCCGTCACCGCGCGCCGCTCGCCATTGAGGCGCGTCACCTCTCATTCAGCCGCGCGATGCACTGGATGGCGCGGGACATCGCGGGCCTGAAGGTGGGCGTGGCGCTCGGGGCGGGCGGGGCGCGCGGGTTCGCTCACGTTGGCGCGCTCAAGTTCCTGGAAGAACACGACATTCCGAACGACTATCTGGCAGGCACGAGCATGGGGTCGGTCATCGGAGCGCCGCGCGCGCTGGGCATGGACCTAGTGCAGGGCGAGGAGACGATGCTGCGTCTGCATGAGAAGTTCACGAATCTGCTGCGCCCGCACTGGTCGCTGATGACCTCGATCATGTCGCCGAAGGGCGTTGAGGACACGTATCGAGAACTGGTGGGCGACGCGACATTTGAGGAGTTGCCGGTCCCGTTTGCCGTGGTTGCGGCCGACCTGGAGACTGCGCGGCCCATCGTCTTCACCACGGGGTCGCTGGCGGATGCGCTGCGTGCCAGCAGTTCGATCCCCGGCGTCTGGCCGCCCAAAGTCATCGGCAAGCTGCGGCTCGTGGACGGCGCAGTGCTCAATCCGGTCCCGACGCAGCCGGTCCGCGACCTGGGCGCAGACATTGTGATCGCCGTTGATCTCTCGGCGAAGGGCGACGTGCTGCCGTCAGATTCGGGCCGCAGTCCGAATGTATTCCAGAACGTCATGCGCTGCATCGATATCATGACAGCGGACCGCGCTGTCAGAGACTGCCTGCTCGCGGACGTGGTGGTGCGCCCCAAATTTGAGATTCTCGGCTGGAAGAGCTTTGACCAGGCGGATGCGTATGCGGAGGCCGGCTATCGAGCGGCAGCCGAGGTGTATCCCGCCATGCAAAAGCTCCTGCCGTGGCTGGACCGGAGCAACGGGCGGAACTAGGACAGCGTAGGGGGCTGGTCGATCCGCAGGTCTCGGTGTGGCGTGGATCGCGGCTCAGACACGGAGGACAAGGTGGGACGACGTCGCGTCGTGGTGACTGGCATCGGCATGCTGTCGCCAGTCGGGTCAACCGTCGAAGAAACCTGGACGAATCTGGTCGCCGGTGTGTCCGGCACTCAGGCGTTTCCTGAAATCATGGACTGCACGGACTTTCCGTTCTCAACGGAGGGGTATCCGGCGCGCATCGCATCTCCGGTCAAAGCGTTCGATCCAACGAAGTATATGTCGCCCAAGCAGGCTCGGCGGATGGCCCGCTTCAGCCAGCTTGCGGTGGCGGCGGCAACGATGGCCGTGGCCGACGCCTCGCTGGAAATCACCCCGGAGAATGCAGACCGGGTTGGCGTGCTGCTCTCCAACAGCGTGGGGTCCGTGGCGGTCAGTGAGCAGAATTACAGTGTGCTGCGGGAGCGCGGCTGGAAGCGCACGCACCCGCTCTTTATGGCGATGGTGCTGCCGAATATGGTCAGCTCCAACGTGAGCATCGTACTCGGCGCGCGCGGCTACAACTCGACCGTGGCGACGGCCTGCGCTGGCGGCACGACGGCCATTGGCGAGGCGACCGAGGTTATCCGGCGGGGCGCAGCCGATGTGATGCTGACGGGCGGTGCCGACGCGCCGATCTGCGAGATGACGCTGATCGGCATGAGCATGATCGGCGCGCTCTCGACGCGCAACGACGAGCCGCTCAAGGCGAGCCGTCCGTTCGACGCCGACCGCGACGGCTTTGTGGCCGGCGAGGGTGGCGCGGTGTTGGTGCTCGAAGAGTTAGAGCACGCGCTGCGGCGCGGTGCCACGCCCATCGCCGAGGTGCATGGCTACGGGGCGACCAGCGACGCGTACCATCTGACCGGCCCTGATCCGACCGGCAGCGCATCGGCCAACGCGATGACGCTGGCCCTGGCCGATGCCGGTGTGATGGCCGAGGAGATCGACCACGTTAACGCACACGCAACCTCGACGCCGCTGGGGGACCGCCTGGAGACGGTGGCCTTGCGCCGCACCCTGGGGAAGCATGCTGACAACGTGTCGGTGACGGCCAACAAGTCGATGACCGGTCACATGTTCGCGGCCAGCGGGGCGCTTGAGGCAATTGTCTCAATCCTGACCATCAACCGTGGCGTCGTGCCGCCGACGATCAACTACGAGACGCCGGACCCAGACTGCGACCTAGATTACGTGCCGAACGTGGCCCGCGAGCAGCAGGTACGCATGGTACTGTCAAACAGCTTCGGCTTTGGCGGGCAGAACGCCTGCCTAATCCTGGGAGCGGCGCCGGAACAGTGAGCCAAACCGTGCAGGTTCGCAAGAGTTGGCGGTCAACGACACATTACCATCCTGACGCGGAAAGGATCTCACGCATTCAGGATGGTCAGTATGAGATCCTTCCCGCATCAGGATGACCATGTGGGGTGCGTGCCTGCTTCCGTCAGCAGGTCGCGCCCAATGTGGGGCGCGCGTGTTTTTCATCATCCGTGGCACTCCGAACGGGCATGAGAACCTACGGGTGACAAGTTAGGTTACGTGTCGTCGTCCATCGCCGTGTCGTGGCAGGTTCGTGAACGGGGACCGGCTCTGACTGCCACCCGACGTAACCTGCGTTAAACGCCGAGCGCCTTCGCCAGATGGACGGCCTCTCCCATCGACCGCTCGGCCAGCCGGGACCATGCCAACAGTACCGTTGCCTCTGCACCGAGGTGGTACAGCGCGCGAATGTCCGTCTGGTTGCTCAGGCGCTCGCTCAGAAGCCGCGCCAGCCGGGCCAGCTCGTCATCGCCGCCGAGTCGCTCATGCTCGGATAGGATGGCGATGACATCGGGGGCGTCGCCGCGTGTAACGCCGTACGTCGCTTGCTGGGCCGCCGCGCGCGATTGGATGCGCTGGCCGGCGTCGGCCAACCGCGCAGCAATGGTCCGCAGTGCCACGCGTGGCGGCGTCGGCGGCAGTGCTGGCGGGCGCGGTGCCCGCCGCTCCACGACCAGCGGCGCGGCCTTGTCGGTCGGCGTCTCAACGATCTGTGGCGGTGGCGGAATGTCCACCTCGAAGACGACACCGCCAACAACGATCAGGTCGCGGTCCACCAGCAGCCGTCGCCCGCTCAGGATGCGGTCGTTCAGGATGACGGGGTTGGCCTGCTGGAGCCCTTCAATGACGTAGCCGTTCTCCTGCCGCACGATCTGGGCGTGATGGCGCGACACCTGGGCGTCAAACACCAGCACGTCGCAGTCAGGGGCGCGCCCAATCAGCGTCGTGGGCTGGGTGATGTCAAATGTCGGGCGCGACGCCGGCCCCTCCAGCACCAGCAGTTGCATCGCGGCGCGGCCTACAGCGACCAGAGCGCCGTAAACAGGAAGATCAGCCCGCCCACAGCCAGGACGACCCAGAACACTAAGACCAGCCACAGCACTGGACCGGAGAATCCGGTGCGCTCCTCGGGTGGTGGTGACGTCGCTGGGGTTTCGCTCTCAAAGTCATGCCCGCACTCTTCACAATACCGGGCATCCTCAGTTCGCTGCTCTTGGCACTCCGGGCAGACCAGGACATCATTGCCCACGGGCGCGCTTGCGACACCCGATGACGCGGCCGGGGCCGGCCCAGTGCCGCCACCTGGTGGCGTGGGCGGAGGGGGTGGGGTGGAGCGAGATGGGGGCTGTTGCTCCACGGCTGGCTCCTTCATGGTGAGGCTACGCCGATCCATCAGGACCGACACGCGACATGATCGACGTTAGTAGCGGATTCGGGCGTTCCGAATCTGGATTTCGGGGGCATCTTGACCGGGGACCGGCCGCACGTCAAGGCCTTCGACAGACACGACCGGGACATTCGGCGAGGCGGGGTCTTTCTCGACTGTGCAATCACGGAGGTTGAGCCAGGCGCGCTGCTCGGTGCGCCCGAGCCGCAGCAGGATCGGGATGCGGCGCATGCCGCCCTGACCTGGGGGAGCCAGCGCACCAGCACCTTGCGCATACTGATCGCCATGCTGGAAGTTTTGCATGTCCGACATCATCGTGTCGTTCGAGTTCGCGCCCATGTGGGACATACCGCCCATGCCAACGGCGACGCCCGCACCGACCGGCATGCCAGCCTGGGCCGCCACGCGCTCTGGCAGGACTCGGCCGCAACGCCCGCAGAAGCGCGCCCTGGCCGGCAGCACCGCACCGCAGCGCCCGCAGAACTTCGCGTAGCCAGTCGAGGTGTGGCCGCGCTGCGCTTCCTCTTCCTCGTCGTCGTCGCCACCCTCGCGGATGTGAGGAATCCAGTCGAGCGCCTTCGGCATCCACCAGTTCAGGTGCCCCATCAGCTTCATCGACACGGGGACCATGATGACGCGGATGATCGTTGAGTCCAGCAGCACCGCCATTGCCAGGCCGATGCCGAGCTCCTTGACCACCAGCACCTGCCCGAGCGAGAACGCGCCGAACACTACGATCATGATGAGGCCGGCGGCCGTGATGATGCCGGCTGTCCGCTCAAGGCCTTCCGCGACGCTGTGCTCGTTGATCTCATCGAGCTTGCGGTTGTACTCCTCGCCCTCGTGACGACCCTGGTACTGGTCGTCCAACTTCTTCTTGTCTCGCTCGAAGATCTCCTTCACGCGGCTGAGCAAGAAGACCTCATAGTCCGTCGAGAGGCCGAACAGGATCGAGAACAGGATCACCGGCGGGAACATCGTCAGCCGGCCGAGATGCTCAAAGCCGAGGATGTCATCAAGGATGCCCCACTCGAAGACCATCACCAGGAAGCCGTAGCTTGCCGTGATGCCGATCAGGTTCATCAAGATGGCTTTGAGTGGCAGAATCAGCGAGTGAAAGAAGAGCAGCAGCACGAAGTACGTGACGAGCAGGACCAGGCCAACCAGCTTCGGGAATTGCCCGAACAACTCGTCGCGGTAGTCGAGCGTCAACGCCGACTGCCCGGTCACCATCATCTCGCTGCCGCGCAGTTCACGCGTTTGCGGGAAGAAGTTGGTCCGAATCTCTTTGACAAGATCGGTCGTTTCAGGGGCCACTTCCGCGAACTTCGAGATCACCGAGATGTGGTAGGTGTCCTTCGCGCGGTTGATGTTGATGTACTGCGCGATCAGCGCACGCTGGCGCGGATCAGCGCCGACTAACTGTTCGGGCGTGACACCCTTGAACTGTTCCAGGGTCAGGTTCGGGTTCAAGTTGGCGACCGACTCGACGCGGGCCACGCGCGGGTCCGCCTCCAGGTCTTTCGTCAGCTTGAAGATGCCTTCGCGGTTCGACGGGTCGAACACTCCGTCGTTCTTCTTGGTCTGGATGATGATCGAGATCGGGGCGACCTCACCGATGGGGAACGCATGCGAGAGCACTTCGAAGCCCTTGCGCGACTCTGCCTCTTTGCCGACGCCCTGTGGACCACCAGCGCCAATCGCGTTCATGTCCTTCGCCGGCCACGACATCGCAGCCAGCAACCCGACCGAGAGGAACAGGAACACCCACGGGTACCGCATGACCAGCAGGCTCCAGGCATGCCACTTGCCGGTGCCTGCCTGTTGTGGGACGCCGGGCTTGTTCCACGGGATCAGGTTGAACGCGTTGACCTGTCGTCCGAACAGGCACATCAAGGCTGGCAGCAGCGTCACCGCGCCGATCACGGCCAGGCCTGCCACCAGCAGCATGCCCATCGCGATGGAGCGCACGAGCACTAGGTCGTACAGCAACATGACCGACAGGCCAGCCATGACCGTCAGACCAGAGAAGACGATGGACTTGCCGGCGGTCTCAACCGTGCGGACCGTCGCGCGGTGCGGCGTGCGCCCCTTCGCCAACTCCTCGCGATACCGGCTGACCATCAGCAGCGAGAAGTCGATGCCCAGGCCGAGGCCGATCATCGAAGCCGTGTTCATGGCAAAGACGGAGGTTTCCATCCGCAGAGCCACCAGATAGAGCAGGCCCAGTGCCGTCACCACGGCCGCCGCCCCGAGCATCACCGGCAAGCCCGATGCGACGACCGTACCGAACACCAGCAGAAGCAGGAACAGCGTCAGCGGCAAGCTTGTCAACTCGGCGTGGTGGAGGTCTTCTGCGCTCCCCTGGGAGATGTCGTATGACACCGCCGGGAACCCGATGATATAGGCTTCCTTGATGTCGGCAGACAGATCGCGTCTCAACTCGTCGCGGATCTTCGGGATCAGCGCCTTCGCCTCTTCTTCGTCGCCGTTCAGGTTGATGACGGCGTAGGTGGTGTGCTGATCTTCACTGACGAGGCGCTGCAAGCCCGTCGTGTAGAACGAGAGGATGCGGCCAACGCCCTCGACGCCCTCAACATTCTTGAGTGCCTTCTCAACGGCGTCTCGGTACTGCTGGTCTGTGACAACGAACTTGTCGCTGAGGAAGATAGCCGCCGCCGTCCTGGTCGGGCGGCGGTCGAACTCGTCAGCCAGCACCGTTTCGCCCCGATTCGATTCGCTACCGGGCACGTTGATGCCGCCGCTGACCAGTTCGCCCTTTACCTGCCGCGCACCGATCAGCGACACGCCGACAAACACGATCCACACGGCCACCACGAGCCAGCGGTAGCGGGCGACGAAATCACCGAGGTGGCCGAAGAATCCCGACGGACCCTGCTGCGGTTGGTGGCTCACGCGTTGCCCTCCCAGGGCCGTGCTGGCGTCATGTGCGTACGGCGACCACTTTATACATTGTTACCGGGGCAAGTCGTCCCTTGACGTAGATCGACCCCAGTTCCTCCGAGTCTACATGGTCGGCTATCAGCCTGTATGTATCCTCGGTGACAAGAACTTCGCCGGCTCGGGCCTCGCCCTGGAGGCGCGCCGCGACGTTCACCACGTCGCCAATCACGGTGTAGCTCATCAACTGGGGCGCGCCGATCGTGCCGACGATGCCCTGCCCGGTGTTGATGCCGATGCCGAAGCTGGCACGCTGGCCCGCGCGCACCGGCGTCTCGGCAAAGCGCCGCTGCATCGCCATCGCGGCGCGCACTGCCTGAAGCGCGTGATTCTGGATCGGGACCGGCGCACCGAACAGCGCCATAATCGCGTCGCCAATGAACTTGTCGATAGTGCCCTGATGGTCGAAAATCACGCCCGTAGCGGCCGTGAGGTAGCTGTTCAGGAGTTCGACGACTTCTTCCGGCTGGAGCCGCTCCGAGATGCCGGTGAAGCCGCGAATGTCCGCAAACAGGATGGTCAGTTCGCGCCGGTCGCCGCCGATGCCGGTCCGGTCGGCACCCCGCCGCAACAACTCCTGAAACACCTGGGGTGGCATGTAGTTCTCAAAGATCTTCTGGACCTTCTCGCGCTCGGCGGTGGCGCGGCGGCGGTCGCGCTCCAGGTTCACCCGCTCGGTGTGGTCTTCAAGTACCAGCACATAGCCGATGGTCCCGCCGACCTCGTCGCGAAGCGGTGACAGTCGGTGCTCAAAGTGGACATTTCCGCGGCCGGGAAAGGTGCCCGCCATCTCGAAGCCCTGGATCGTCGCGCCCGGCTCGTCGCCGTCACCCTCGAACGGCGCGCCGAGTGCCAACATGAATCGTGCTGGCAGCAGCGTGTTGAGCGCGCGGCCCGCAGCCTCTTCGGGCGTCGTCAGCAGCATCCCGGCCGCCGCCTCGTTGCAACTGGTGACGGTGCCGTCACGGTCCACCGCGATGATGCCGCTGGCGACGCTCCGCAGGATGCGGTCTTGCGTCGTTTTCATCGCCGTGATCTCGCGCACCTGGGCCTCCAGGCGGTCATGCAGGCGCGCGTTCTCGATGGCGGCGGCGGCCATGTTAGCAAAGGCTGTCACAAGGTCAAGGTCGGCCGGCGTGAACAGTTCGGCGCTCAGACTGTTATCGACGTAAACGACGCCGATGGACTGCCCGCGCACGATCAGCGGCGCGCACATCACCGACCGCAACAACTGCCCAGCGACGCTCTCGTACGCCCGGAAGTGCGGGTCTGCCGCCGCGTCGCCGAGCATCAGCGGTTTGCCGTCGCGGTAGACGGACCCGACGATATTGCGACTGATGGTCGGGTCGGTGGCGATGCCGCGCGCGTCAAGGTTGCGGCCGGTCCTGAACTCCAACAAACCGGAGTCTTCTGACCGCAACATGATGCAAGCGCGTTCGGCGCGTGTGATCTCGACCAGACTGTCCAGCACGGACGTGAGCGTGGCCGGCAACTCCAGGCTGCCAGTAATGCGCTGGCCGATCTCCTGAAGGGCGGCCAGCCGCGCGGCGCTCAGGTCCGTCAGTGACGGCACCGGAGCCACGGCGCTCGGGGGTGCGCTGCGGGCGGCCAGGGCACCAAGCGGGGTGTCGTTGGCCGCTACTGCGCTTTTAGCGGCCGGTGCGGCCGTCAGTGCCAGCACGCCGATGGTGATGTTATCCGAGCCGCCCCGCTGGTTCGCCAGGGCGACCAACTGGCTACACGCATCGCGCGGCTCGGCGGTCGCGGCGACGCTCACGATCTCGTCATCAGTGACGTGCCGCGTGATGCCGTCTGACGTGAGGATGATGCGGTCGCCGGCGCGGATCGTCTCTTGAAACAGGTCCGGCTGCACGGTGGCCCGTTGCCCAAGACAGCGGGTAATGGCGTTGCGGCCGGGGTGCCGGGCGATGTCCTCCGGGCGCAACTGGCCTCGGCGGACCTCTTCAGCGGCCACCGTATGATCCTGGGTGATCTGGCGCAGGATGCCGCCGCGCAGGACGTAGGCTCGGCAGTCGCCGGCGGACGCGAACCACGCCGTCTCGCCGCGCACCACGGCCGCGACCACGGTGGCAGCGTGGGGCTTGGCCGGTCGGGCGGCGTCATGTGCCCGGCCCCAAAGGAGACGGTTCGCTGTGCTGACGGCCGTCAAGACGAGCCGACCTGGGTCCAGGTCCGGGGCGTCCCAGCCGGCTCCCAGCACTGATTCAACGGCCAGACGAGCGGCGTCGCGCCCGGTGCCAAACCGGCTGACGCCATCGGCGATGACCCAGACGGACGGCTCATCGGGCGTGGCCTCCGGGTCATCTGGCAAAAGCGAGCCGCACCAGTCTTCGTTGACGGCACGCGTCCGCCCGAGATCTGTCAGGAGGGCACCTTGCACCTGAAGCGGCATGTTGGGGACGTGGCCTCCACCTGCGCGCGGCCATCGGGGAGTACACGCACGAGCATCCGCGCCGCTACGTCCGGCCAGTCCCCGCCCGCTGGCCGGCGTGCGTGGGGAGTGTAGCGAACTGGGCCGCGCGTGCCTAGCCGCCTACGCACGCGCGGCCCAGTCTGCAGGCCGGGCGAAACCGCCCGGCCTGGGATCGTTTCGTATCGGGCCTACTTGAAGTAGAACGTCGCCGGTCGCGACGTGCCTGGGGTCTTGCCGTCTGGGCTGTTGAACTGCCGCGCTGGAATGTTGCCCATGGTGTTCTTGATGAGGCGGACACCCGAGACGGCAGCCGCAAGGCCGACGACGCCCGACATAAACACGTCGTCCACGACGGTTGCCCAGATCTCTTTGCCGAGCTTGATCTGCTCCTCCTCGGGAACGCCGAACGCCTTCCTCCACTTCTCCATGACGCCCTTGACGTTCGCCGGCGGCTCCTTGCCCTGGGCACCGTTCGACTGGAACCACTGGGCGTACAGCATGCCACCGCCGCCATTGTCGTATGGGAAGACGTGGCCGGGGAAGGTGTACAGGTGTTCGCTGCCGTCGTTCTGCCAGGCGTAGATCTGGTTCTCGTTTGCGCCGTTGCGCTTCACGCCGAAGCTGCGTTCGAGTTCCTGCACCTTCAAGTCGATTCCAATCTTCTTCACATGCTGCGAGATCATCTCGCTAATGCGAACAAACTGGATGAACTGGCCGCCCCAGGCGTCAATTTGGAGCGAGAGGCGCCCCTTGCCGTCCGTCCGCAGGCGGAAGCCCTCAGCGTCCTTCTTGTCGAGGCCGATGCCGTCGAGCATCTTGTTGGCCTGCGCGACATCAAGGGTCGCCCACCTCTTTCGATATTCAGGTCCGGGGTTGTACTTGTTGTTCTCGGAAGGTGCCACTGACCCGGCGGTACCCGTCCCGAGCCAGAACACTTCATTGATCTGGTCGCGGTCGATCCCCAGGCCGATGGCGCGCCGGAAATCGACGTTGCTAATCCACTTCGCGATCTCCGGGTCAGCCTCGTAGCTCAGGTTGAACTTCAGTCCGCAGTCGGCGCCGTTATCGCCGATGTCGAGCGCCATCTTGTAGTTGCCCTTCTGCTGGTTCTCCAGAAAGACGGGCAGCTTTCCCATGTCCAGGTGGCGCGACTGCATGTCGTACTCACCGGCAATGGCGCGAAGGTTCAGCACTTCCAGGTTCTCGGCAAGCTGGAACTGCACCTTCTCGATGTACGGCAACTGGTTGCCGTCGGTGTCAACCCAGACGCTGTATGGGTTGCGCTCCAGCGAGTAGTTCGGCGTGTTGATGGGCGTGACCATCTTCCACGGAGCCAATACCGGCAATTCGACGTTGAGCTGCCACGAGTTCTTGGCCTTGAAGTGGCTGACCCAGTTGTCAAAGCCGGCGGCCTTCGCCAACTCATCAACCTTGGCCTGGGTCGCGAACTTCGGCAGGAACTGCTTCAGGTAGTGGGCCGGTCCGAAGATCGGCACGGCGCTGGGATCGCCTGAGTAGGTGGCTGACGAAATCGCAGTAGACCCAGCCAGCACGGATGGGAACAAGTAATACGCATCTGGGAACGAGAACTTGACCGTCGTGGCGTCAACCTTCTCGATCTTGCCAGGCTTCCCGTTGATTGACATCAAGGCGTGCCCGGTCGGGAACAACTCCTTGTTCGAAAAGATCTCCTCGAACCCGAACAGGAAGTCGTCAGCAGTGAACGGTGTGCCGTCCGACCACTTGTGGCCCTTCCGCAGTTGGATCTGGGTGACCTTACCGCCATCAAGCAACTCGAAGCCCTTGGCGATGTTCGGGACGATCTTCTCGCCCGTAAAGTCCCAGAACAGCAAATGGTCTGGCCCGCTGGCATTGCGGAATCCGTTCCACTGGTCGCCAGGGCCAGTGAAGCCGTGCCGCCAGATGCCGCCGTACTTGCCAGCCTCGTTCAGCGGCTTAATGACTAGCGGCTCTGACCCGATGCGGTCGGCAACCGGCGGTAGCTTACCGGCCTTGACCATCTCGGCGAACTCGGGAGCTTCCTTGAAGGCTTTCGGCATCATCGCGGCGTCGGTGATGACGGTCGGGCCTTCCAATTTGCCGATGAGCTGGGCGCCGAGCTTCGGTTCTGCCTTTGCAGCAGCTGCCGGGGCAGCAGCGGGAGCGGCAGGCTTCGCCGCTTCCGCTGGCTTGGCGGCCTCTGCGGGCTTCGCAGCGGCCGGTGCTGCCGTCGGGGCTGCGGCAGCAGGTGCTGTCGTCGCGGCAGGCGCCGCGGGCTTGGCCGGTTCGGCCGGCTTCGTGGCCGGGGCAGCGGGCGCGCACGCGGCAAGCAGGCCCACGCCCGCCAGGCCAATAGCTCCTGTGCGCAGGAAATCGCGTCGTGTCAGGCCGGGCTTCATCGCCATTCGGTACTCCCTGGTGCCAGTTCAGTCGTCATAGACGCTGGCAGAACGTTCATTCGCGATTCGTGGTCACCCGCTCAAACGGGTCCCGTACTGCACGGGTCTCGGAAATCGCCCTCCCCTGCCTGTGGATGTGCGTTTAAGTCCGGGTCTACGCGAACCCGGTACCCCGTGCGCGGCCGCTCCGAGACCTGGACGACACCACTGGCGTCTCACGAATCGGCAAAGCGCGATATTGCGCTATTAAGCAGCCTGGAAGGGCGCGCGTCAATACTATTGAAGCCGGTTTCGTCAGATATACGCATCGGCCGCTGTGCAGCTTGCCAGGATGTATCAGGCTCACGCCCTCAGCGAACGCGGGTGAAATCCCAGAACTGCCGTCATCGCTCCGGCAGATTTGACATTCTGTGCGCGCCGAGCCATCATCTCCGGGAAAGTTGTCCGGCAAGCTAAATCGCTTCGGTAACAAGACGTCCATCGGGACGGACCGGGGCGCCTTTGCCCGCCGGCAGCCCATGGACGGTAGCTCGTGAGTTCGGATGAGGATGGTGAGCATCCTCCAACACGCACTGGTGCGTGACCCGCGTCTTGCCAGACACATGTAGAGCGATATCTCACATCGCACCTGAACCGTTGGGAGGCACGAATGGCCGAAGAACGTCTCGCGCTGATGGCGCACCTGTTGCGGCGTGCCGGTTTCGGGGCATCTCGTGATGAACTCGAAGCGTACGCGGCCCGCCCGTATCAGGAAGTCGTCGAAGAACTGATTCACCCCGAGCGCGTGCCGGACCTGGACGACGACGTGCTGGCGCGGTACTACCCGCATCTCGGCGCGAACATCGACAACCCGAACTCGTGGAACGGACGCTGGATCTGGCGCATGGTCAACTCGCGCCGCCCCCTCGAAGAGAAGATGACGCTGTTCTGGCACCACGTCTTCGCGACCGGCTGGACCAAGAGCGAGCACACCCCAACGATGGTGCGGCACATCGACATGCTGCGTCGCAACGGGCTGGCAAACTTCCGAACCCTGCTGATCGACCTTTCTCGTGACCCGGCCATGCTCTACTGGCTGGACAACAACGAGAATCATGCCAAGTCGATCAATGAGAACTACGGCCGCGAGATCCTCGAACTGTTCTCGATGGGCATCGGCAACTACTCCGAGACCGATATCAAGAACGTGGCCCGCGCCTTCACGGGCTGGACGTTTGAGCAGCCGATTCCGCTGTATCCGTACGGCCATTACGACTCGAAGTTCGTCTACAAGGCCGAAGATCACGACGGCAGCGAGAAGACGTTCCTCGGCGAGACCGGCAAATTCGACGGCGAGGATATCGTCGATATCATCGCCCGGCAGGAAGCGACGGCCCGCTTCGTCAGCCGCCACCTCTACAACTTTTTCGTGGCCGACGAGCAGCAGGTTCCCGCCTGGAGCGTGACCGACCCGCACGATCCGGCCGCCATCCAGACGTTGATGAAGGCGTTCCTGGACAATAATGCCGACATGCGTGCCGTGATGCGGGTCCTGTTCAACAGCGACTTTTTCAAGGCCGCGCGCTTCTCGCGCGTCAAGGCTCCGATTGAGCTGGTCGTCGGCGTCATCAAGTTGGCCGGCACGCATCGCAACGTCGAGCCGGGCCTAACGGCGTTTGATAGCGCGACCCGTGTCATGGGGCAGACGCTGATGGACCCGCCGACTGTTGAAGGCTGGCACACGGGCAAGGAATGGATTGACGGCGGCACGCTGACCGAGCGCGTCAACTTCGCCGTCAGCCAGGTCAGCGATACGTCCAAGCCGGGGCCGCAGATGATCGTCAACCGCCTGGCTGGTGCCGGGCATCCGCTCAGCCCCGAGGAAATGGTTGACAGCGTTCTCGACCTTGTCGGGCCGCTGGAGGTCCAGGAGGCCACGCGGCAGGCGCTTGTGGAGTTGGCTGCCAAAGACGGCAACCTCACCTTCGGCAGCGACGAGGATCGCGCCCGCAGTGAGGAGCGTATCGGCCGGCTGCTGCGCCTCACGGTTGCCTCGCGCGAGTTCCAGTTCGCCTAATTGCCTTCACACTCGTTCTTGACCAGCCCGCCAGGAAGGCGGCAGGAGGACTCACCCCAATGGCCATCAATCCGCAGATGAACGGCAACGGCAAGACGAAGGATCCGGTTCTGGTCGTTGTGCAGCTTTCGGGCGGCAATGACTTCATGAACACGGTTATTCCGTTCCTGAACGGGAATTACTACGACGCTCGGCCGCTGGTCAACGTCGCGCCGGACATGGTGTTGCCGTTCACGGACACGCTGGCGTTCCACCCGGCGGCGGCGCAGCTGTTGGATCTGTACAAGCAGGGCGACGTCGCCATCATTCAGGGCATCGGCTACGAGAACTCGAGCCGTTCGCACTTCCGCGCCATGGACATCTGGCACACCTGCGAGCCGCTCAAGATTGCGACTGAGGGCTGGCTGGCGAAGGTCGTCCGCGAGCTTGACCCGGAAAGCTCCAACCCGCTGACGGCAGTGAGCTTCGGACGTGGCCTGCCCCGGGCACTGGCCGCGCCGGGCGTGGTTGCCACGTCGGTGGACAACCTGGACAATTACGGCCTCTTGAACACGGTTCAGGTGGCCGAGCAGCGCCTGGAAGACCTGTCGTTCTTCAAGCGCATGTACACGCCAGCCGTCGGCAATGGTCTAGTGCTGGACTACCTGGCGACCACCGGTAACGGCGTCCTGGCGGGTGCCGACATGCTGAAGGCTGCCCCGCAGCTCTACAGCTCCGACGTGCAGTATCCCGACTGCGCCATCGGCAAGTCGCTGCGCGACGTGGCGCGGGTCCATACCGCGAACCTCGGCACACGTGTCTTCTACACCCAGCACGGCGGCTACGACTATCACGCCCAGGAAGTCCCCAGCCACCACCGATTGCTGACTGAACTTTCCGGCTCGCTGAACGCGTTCATGCGCGACCTGCGCGAGCACAACGCCTCGGACAATGTGACGGTCCTGGTCTTCACTGAGTTTGGCCGCCGCATGAAGGATAACGGCAGTGGCACCGACCACGGCTCGGGCGGCGGCGCGTTCATCATCGGCGACCATGTGAAGGGCGGCCTATACTCGGAGTACCCGTCGCTGGAGCCGGGCGACTGGCTGAACAGCGAAGACCTTCGCCACACCTTCGACTTCCGCGGCGTGTACGGCACGCTGCTGGAGCAATGGATGCAGATGGACCCGACCGAGATCGTGGGCGGCACCTACGAGCAGCTTCGCCCCTTCAAGCACGCGACCGTAGGAGCGTAAGACGATGGCAATCGACTCCCCCATCGCAGGGAAGACCGGCACCGGCGTGTTTCCGTACGGGCTGCTGCGGGCTGGCTTTCCGTACTACACGACCATCGGTATGCGGCGTGTCACCACGTTCTGCATGGACATCGCCATTGGCGACGAGCGGCGGCTGTACGTGCTCTGCCGTGAAGACGGCCAGGGCGGCACTATCCGTCGCACGAACTGGGACGACGAGGATCTGGGCACCATCAGCAGCGGCGGCACCGAGCCGGGCAAGCTGATGTGGCCGGTCCAGTTGCTGCGGGACCGCGCTGAGAACCTGTTTGTGTCTGACGAAGGCACGCACCGGATCTCGTGCTTCAACCCAGACGGCACAGTGCTCGGGCATTGGGGCGAGCCTGGCTCGGCACCGGGCCAGTTGAACCGGCCGTCTGGCATCGCGTTCGATGCCGACGAGAACCTGTGGGTCGTGGACACGCAGAACCACCGCCTCCAGCAGTTCACGAAGGACGGGACGTTCATTAAGGCGATTGGTGAGCACGGTACCGATCCTGGTCAGTTCGACCAGCCATGGGGCATCACCATCGACATCGCTGGCGACCTCTACGTTGGCGACTGGGGCAACAACCGGGTGCAGAAGCTGTCGGCTGACGGGACGCCGCTCCTGGCATTCGGGCGGACGGGCAGTGGCGACGGCGAATTGAAGCGGCCGGCTGGTGTCGCCGTAGACGCGCACGGCGACATCTACGTGGCGGATCGTGGCAATCACCGCGTCTGCCTCTTCGACCAGACGGGGCGGTACGTCGAGCAGTTCATCGGGGATGCGACCATCTCGAAGAGTGGACGTATCTACATCTTGGCAAACCCGAAGGTGCTGCGCGGCCGTGAGATGACGACCCTGGAGATTCAGAAGCGGTTCCGCGGGCCGGCGTCGGTGCGGATCGACGGCGACCTGATGTATGTCCCTGACTTCGGAAGCCACCGAATCCAGGTCTACAAGAAGGAAGCGTACGTCCTGAACGAGGGCGACATCTGGCCCGAGCAGAACCACCCCTTCCTCTATAACGTCTAATGCGATAGTCGAGTGCGTACTCTTGACGTACTGCGTATTCTCCCTGATAGAGAGTGGCACGAGAGCACAGTACGTCACATAGACGCCATCGCGCGGTTGCATCGGCGGTTGCAGTCCCTGCAACCGCCCCATCGTTGCACGAATAGTTGCAGATTCCGAGGGACTCACTAGAGTGCAAGATGGCCCAGGACGCATCGTCCTGGGCCATTCGTCTGCCACCTGATCGGCCCTAGACGACGAAGGCGCTCGCCATCGGCAACAGGTCGGGCGTAGTCTTGAGCGCCAGCCACCCGTATTTCATCCGCCCGAACCCGAGTGCGCGCAGGGCCAGGATGCCGGGACGGATCGGCACCCCGATCGGCTCCAGTTCGCTGACCAGCAGTTGCGCGCCCAGGCTGTCAAAGTCGCTACGCAGCGCCGATTGGTAGGCGAGGTGCCCGTGTTCGACGTGGGCAGGCGTCGTGAAGCAGCGTCCCCAGGCGCTGCAACCGCGCAGCGGTTGCACGGACTGTCGGTATCCTCGCGTGGCTCACAGGAGTGCGTCACGCGGCACGCCCGATGGCGTGCCGCGTAGGCGAGACAGGTATCGGTCGCGGGATCGAGGACCGGGCACTGGATGCGCTCCGCTTGCCACGACGCAGCGTTCTCCTTGGTGCCAAGCACGTCCGCGTCCGCGCCCGCGTGCGCCCGCCACTGCCACTCCCAGGCCACCAGACGCCCGATCACGCCGTCGCAGATCGGCTTGGTGAGGTTCTGCACCGCTTCGGCCATGATCTCGGCCTCGACATCGACAATGCCCACCAGCGACGTGCAGCAGGCGGCGCAGCCCGAGCGACAGGCCACGAACGTACCCGGCTCCGCGCCGGAAGTTTCGCTGCCGCGATGGACCCTCCAATGCTGCCCAGTCGCCACAGGACACGCCGACGCGCCGGCGAACGACTATGTGCCCATACCGGGCCTGATAGTCCCACGTGTTCGCGTCAGCGACGTGCTGGACGCCCTCTCGGTGCTCGTGCGCCACCCCCTGCGGGAACTGCACGGGGGCTGCTACCTCCGCAGCTTGCGCGCTGATCCCGACGTAGGTCACGCCTTCGCCGGTTGCCAGATTGAAAACTGCGACCACCGCCGCGCCTCCATCGCTGAACGGTGACGGGCGAGATCGACCTGCACGAGGTAGTTGACCGTCCGCTTGGCGCGCTTGAACCGCCGGCGGACGTAGTCCCGCCGTGCGACGACGCCATACCGGGCCTTGCGCTGCTCAGTCTATCGTCGCTCCGCTTTCGTCACGACGCGACCGCACTGGCGTCCGCGTCGATCTTCTGCCGGACCTCAGCAATCAGGGCTTCGACAGCCTCGATATGGCGACCGAGAATGTCGGCTATCCCCCGCGATGGGCAGCCATGCGCCTGGGACAACGCCAGCGCAATCCGGTGGATCGGCAGCAGCGCCTTGTACTGTTCAATGGTGTGTGAGATGGAGGGCCTAGAAGTGGCCGCCAGGATGCTGTTCGAACCGGTGCGTTATGCGGCGCGGACGAGTCCGGGGGAGTGGCGCGTGCTGTACTTTGACATCGAAGGGCACCGGGACGAGCAGGGCGGCCATGACCCCGACATGCTGGAACCCGAGAAGAACTTCGTGATCGGGTTCCTCATGCGGTTCCATTCGGAGGCGCATCTGCCCCTGATCACCGTGAGGAAGTCCAGCCCGCTGCTCGACGACATCCCCGATGGGTTGATGATCGCGTCAGCCGAGTAAGGTCGGTCATGTTTAGGAGCGCAGGGCGGTGCCGCGCGCGAGGTGGCGGGGTAACTGGGACGTGTCGAGCCGGCATAGCCGCTCTGCGCGCGGGGTGTCGTCAGCGACTCGCCGCCCATTCGCGCCATCATCTCACAAAGCAGATGGACCCTCTGCCGATGTGGGTGTGGCCCTCCGGACAGGTCTTCCGGCCGCTTTACGGTAGGCGTCGGTCAATGCGACCAGCAACTCGTCGCTGATTTCGTTCGTGTTGTTGCCGCCGCCGATCATCTTCGGGGCGATGATCGCTTCGACCCGCGCGATGGAACCCGGTGCGCGCCGGGCGAAGACGGAGCGATGGAACGATATCGACCCGCCGTCGTGGTTCCAGAGGGTCACGAGGCCGACCCCTTCATCGACGAGTCGGGGAACCAGGGTGTGGCGCGCCGACTTGCCGACGAAGGTGCTGAGGCGCACCAGGCCCTCGTTCTTCAGGTCGATGGCCCAGGCCGCAAGTTTTCTCAGGAGCGCCTGCTGGTCGGCCTGCGCCGCGTCGATTGACGCGATGAACTCGTCGGCCCCGTCGGAAAGCCGCCCTTCGGGCCGTTCGGGGACGGATGTTGGGGCGCTGAGAACGAGGGTCCGACGTTCGGCCTGGACCCGCTGCGGGACGATCAGCCGAGTCCCGTCCACCTCGTAAGCTGACACGGCGATCAGGTCGATGAGCAGCTTGTCGGTGGCCGACTCCAGATACGCCACCAAGCGTGCCAGTTCATTGGGCACCGCATCGAAGACGAGGACGAGGCGGAAGCGCCCGTCGCGCAGGCTCTCGGCCAGGCCGGCCGTGAAGGTCTCGGCGTCGAACATACCGCCCTGGTCCACGGCGACCAGGGCGTCGGCGAGCGTCTCGTACCCGTGGCCGCGCAGGTAGCGACCGACAACCTCGCGTTCGAGCGCCGCCGGGTCCATCCCGTCCAATTAGGCCGCGTAGGCAAGGATCTGTGCCACGACCGCGCGGCGCGCCTCCGCGCTCTGGGCCAGCTTGACTTCGATGACCACCAGGCGTCCGCCCAGTTCGACGGCCAGGAGGTCGGCCTTGCCGTTCCCAAGCGGGAACTCCCGCCCGATCACCGCGAGCACTGGCGAGCCGGCCAGGGGCAGCAGGTGGGGGGCCTCCTCGACGAGCGTGTGGAGTGCGGCCTCGTCGGGGAAGCCGGTCGGCGCGAGCGGCTTCCAGCCTGAGCCGTCGTTGTTCCAGATGGCTGTCATGGTGATAAGGGTACTCGTATCAGCGACTCAGACCGTCTGCCATTGCCAGCATCGAACGGATCACATGGTCGGTTCGCTGGGTCCTTCGGCCGAGACAGCGAACGACTACTTGGGCCCGATTATCGACCTAGCGCTGGCAACGCGATGTCTCCCGTGCTCCTATGTGCGCGTGTCATACCGGCCCGAGGGCGTGGCTACCTCTCGGACAGCGCCACGGCCGCCTACCCCGTGCAACCACAGTGTGGGTGGTGCAGGACTTGCTTTGTGTAGCCCTTGATGACGCCGATGTGGCCGCCAGCGCACGCCGGGTTCTCCGCCGAGATCATGGGGGTTGCCCCGACCTCCAGGCAGACACGCGCGATGTGGCTACAGCGGCCTTGCGGGCTTCTCCGCTCCACACACGAATAGCACCCGTCAGGATGCTGAGTGACCCAGTATGTTGACGGGCCTCCCCTGGCCGGGTCCACCCACCAGACGTTCGAGTGTGTTGTTCGATGGAACACGGCACCTTGATCTGCCAGGTTGTGGGCCTTCTTGATAGCGGCTTTCCAATCGATCCTGTCGGTCATCGACATCTGGTTCCTCCCAGGAGTGATCGCCCCTCGAATAGTGAGTTCTGCGGGTGGACTCTTGGTGTCCGCCTCATTGCCCGAGCGGTAACCGAGTGGGGCGTCCCCGTGCGCGACCAGACTCAACCCATTGAAGACACCCGGCTTAGCGAAACGCTAAGCGAAACGCAACCCCCTCAATTGGCGGTCTACTCGAAGGATTTGGGGGCGTGTGCGGGGTGGGCGGTACGGCCGGGTGTACGGCCGAATCGCTCGGCGGAGCTGCCGTGGCCGTCTCGGAACGGGCTTCTGGTGGATTGGTGATGTCGGCGCAGCCGATATTTGCGCCGCGCAGCGGCGGGATACTGGTGGGGCTGGGTCTGCTGGTGTTCGCGGCGGTGTGGGCCGTGCGAGGAGCGTTGTGCACGCTGCGGTTGTGGCTGCGCCGCTGGGTGTGCCGTGATGCGTAGGCTGGTGCGCTGGCTCGTCAGGCTGGTGCTGGTGCTGGTGCTGGTGATGCTCGCGCTGCTGGCCGGCTGGTTAGTGGTGGCGAGTTACTTCACGCCGGGCCTGCTGTAGGATGGGGGCTGATGATGAATCTCCGACAGATGATCCGCTGGTGGTTGCGCTGGCTTGCTGACGAGCCATCTCAGCCGCTCACGCGGGCGGTGGCGCTGGCACTGCCAGCTGACACTACCGTGACCGTGCGATGGCCGGTGATCGTGAGCCTGGAGACGCTGTACGAGCGTGCCACGGTCACGCCGGACCGCCGCGCATACGAACTCCCGTTTCTCTACGACGTGGAGGCCGTGATGCGCTGGATGGTCTACGGGCGGAGCGGCGCATGGTGGCTGGTGCCGACGCACGACGCGTACGAGACCGCCGTCACGTGGCTGGGAATCCGCGAGCGGGTGGTGGGGCAGATGGCGTTTGGCTAGCGGCGGCACGGGCGGCGACGACGAGCTGTGAGGAGGAGGCGCGCCTGGGGGACTCCTCTTCACAACAAGTTCATCTGCTCTGGAAGTCACCGCTCGAGGTCGGCGGTGCCAGCCAGCCAGCCGGCCGTAACGAGCAGCGAGAAGGAGCCCTGATCCGTCCAGACCGCTACGGACGAGAACGGAGACGGCCCGCGCTGATGCGGGCCGTCGTCTCCTTGTAGGGATATGCGCGCCGCTCAGCATGGTGCCGTCCCGGTGATCATCGGCAGGCGGATGACGAACGTGCTTCCCTGGCCTTCCAGACTCGCTACCTGGATCGTTCCTCCGTGTTGCTGGAGGATGTCCCTGGCACTCGCCAGCCCCAACCCTGGGATCCGTCCGACCACGTTGTCGGCCCGATGGAAGCGCTCGAAGATGTATGGCCGCGCGTCGCTGCTCACACTGTACGGTCCAAATCGAAGCGCTGTCGGAATGCGTGGCAGCTGCCATGCCGAGCGTCGCAGCGCCGTCGGGCGAGCATGTGGCAGACGAGGCAGCGCGGGTGCTGGTGAAACGACTCCAGGGTGACTGCACGCGCGCGAACTGACGCCCAGTCGCGTCGTCGGCCGCGACACGGCAGGACGGACAGTCAACGCACGTTCGGAGGCGCAAGAGGTGTTCCCGCGCACCTCCGTGTGGGCAGCCGTACCCTACGAAATGAGCGTGCCGCTGTTCTCGCGCCTGAACGCGTCGGCATAGTTCCCGTTCAGGAACGTGAAGGCGTGGGTATTGTCGTACCAGTCGCGATAGGTCACAGCCTGCCCAACGGTCACGCAGGATGGCTTGAGCAGCGCCTCCAGCTTGGACTGGTGCGAGGCCGCACCGTACAGCGAGTACGCTGCGCTCCCCAGGCCGATCAGCAAGCCCAGCCCGCCGCCGATGACAGCTCCGGTGAGCGCGCCGCCGAGGTTGCCGCCTGGACGTTGGCTCTCAAGCCGAACATGCTCGACACACTGGGAGCAGTACGGCACATCCCAGCCGCGCGTCTCCTGAAACATCCCAAAGAAGCCGCCGCCAGTAGTGTGCTGGACGTGGAGCGTCGTGTCTGACGACTCGAAACAGCAAACGCAGCGGGACGGCCATCGCAGCTCCGCTCCGACGACCTCAATGTCATATGGCCCCTCGTACGGAACCGAGGGCCGCCAAGTCGGTCGAGGGATGCGCGGCGCGGGCACTGGCAGGGTGTTGATCTCAGATGGTGGTTTTGGCTGCGCCTTCGACGACGGCGGTGTGACCACGAGTGGTGGCGCAGGGGCTCGCATCGCTTCAGCCGATGGCAGCGCATCCAGAAACTCCTGGACGGTCTGCGGTCGCTGATCGACGCGCATGCTCATCGCCCATAGGATGGCATCACTGGTGATCTCGCTGACGGACGGGTTGAGCTTGCGCGGAGCTACCAGATCGACGCCGCTGGCGCGATCTGTCGCAGCGGCCGGCATCTGTCCGGTTAGGATGTGGTAGAGCGTCGCGGCCAGCGCGTACACATCCGTGAACGGCCCGAAGCGCACGCTCTGACCATACTGCTCGAGCGGGGCATACCCGGGCGTCACCATCGTGGTCATGCGGCCAGTCTTACCGGCCGCGAACGCTCTGGCCGTGCCAAAGTCGATCAACACGACGTCGCCGTCCGTGGTCAGCATGACGTTATCTGGCTTGAGATCACGGTGCAGCAGGCTGGTCACGTGCACGACCTGGAGCGCCTCGCCGACACGGCGGATGTACCCAACGGCGTCTGCTTCGGGCACCAGCCCGTTGTCCTCTATCAGTTGCCCCAGGGACTTACCGCGCAACAACTCCATTACCATATAGGCAGTGTTGTTTTCCTCAAACGTGCCATACACGTCCACGATACCTGGATGATCGAACCGGGCCAGGATGCGCGCCTCGTCCAGGAACCGGCTGCGCGTTGTTGCATAGTCAGAGGCTGGCAACCCGCCAAACGGGTGCACACTCAGACCACGTCGAGTGGAACCATAGGGGAAGAACTCCTTAATAGCGACGGGCCGGTGTGCGCGGATATCGCCGCCCAGGTAGGTGATCCCAAAGCCGCCTTGCCCCAGCACTTTCCCCACGGTGTAGACGCCACCCTGAAGCTTCGTGGAGGGCGGAAGCGCGCCACTGAACGCGCCGGCGGCATCGCCGCCCAGCGGCGCACCACAGGTGCTGCACGAGGTTGTACCGGACGGATTTTCGGCGTTACAGATCGGACAGGCGACGGTTGCAGTTGCCATCAGAGCGTTGACCTCGTGATACACCGGGCAACGATGGCCGTAGCGTTGTCCGGCGCACCCGCCGCCAGCGCCCGGTCGATGAGCACCCGCGCAGCGACATGGTGATCCAGCGCTTCGGACAAGATGATCTGGATCTCGCGGTCATCCACCGAACCCCACACGCCATCAGAGCAGAGCAGTAGCCAGTCACTCTCGCCTAAGGTCAGACTGGGCTGTCCGTACGCTGCCTGAAGATCATCGACGTAGGCGTCTGGCAGCACCCGCTGGCTGCCAAGTGAGCGCAACACCTTGTTGCTGTCCGGGTGGCCCTCAGCCTCTTCCGGCGTCAGGACGCCGCTGGCAACCATTGCTGCCACGAGCGAGTGATCCGTGGTGAGGCGGGTGAGTGCGCCGTCCCGCAGCAGGTAGGCGCGCGTATCGCCCACGTGCCCGAGCGTCACCTCACGGCCATGCACGGCCACCAACGTGATCGTCGTTCCGAGGTCGCGCCCCTGACCGGCCGTGTGGACGGCCGTTGCGGCGTCGCGGATCAACGTGACCGGATCGATACGCGCGACCGCGGAATCTGGCGGGTCAGGCGCGGCCACGCTAGCTGGCCGGAGCATGTGCGCAGCGCCCTGCATAACGGTGTTCACCGCTGTTTGGCTGGCAATCTCGCCGGCCTCCATGCCGCCCATCCCATCAGCCACGCACAGCAATGCTATGTCTTTCGTGCCTGCTGCACCGCTCTGCGACCATTGGGCATACCCACATGTATCCTCGTTGACGTGGCGGGTGGGATTAAGCCCGAGGGTCGTCGCGCTGGCGATCTCCAGACTCAGCGCAGTCTCAGCCTGACGAAGCTTGAGGGTCAGAAGGCGGTGATAGAGCGCGTGGATGTCAATGCGCTCATCGGCCGGAGCCAGCACATCTGCCAGCAGTTGTGGTCCGCCCGGCAGCTTGACCTCCGCTGAGAGGTCAAGACTGTCATCAATGCTCTCCGACAGCGGCCGGCCTGTGAGTGCGTGATACAGGATCGCCCCAAGCGTGAAGACGTCTTCCTTGCCGGTGACAGCCTCCCGGAACGCCAGCTCGGGCGCGGAGTACCCCGCCATCTGCAACGCTTGAGACGGCTGCTCCGCGATTCGGGCTGCATGGCGAAGGCTCCCAATGCGAAGCGGCCTGCTGAGCGTGATGTCCGCCGGCATCAGACCGAGTAGCGCCCAACCAGCCTGATGCAGCCGCCGCACCACCTGCACCAGTTGAAGCATCAGCGAGAGCGCTTCTCCGGGCGGCAGGACACCGGTGAGTGCCTGCTCCAGCGTGTCACCCTGGCCGGGTTCGAGCGCCAGATAGCGACGCTCGTCCTCCTCCCAACCCCGGTAGACACGCGGCAGCATGGCGTACTGGACAGCCGCCAACACCTCGGACTCGCGTTGCAAGCCGGCGTCATCGGATGGGCCTTCGCGTAGCTCGACATCCATCTCAGCGCCGTCATCCTGATGCCACGTGGCGGCGTACTGATTGACGCGGCCGCGCGTGCGGAGGTGCTCCACCACTCGCACGCGCTCATGTACCCCGAGCACGGTGCCCGGACGCAACAGCCCGGGAGCCTGGATCGACGATGGCAAGATTAGCTCGTCGAGATCGTCCCCGTGCGCGTCATCGGGTGGCTCAGCCCCAGCACCCTCAGGCGGTTGGGAATCACACGCGCTGACCGCCCCGTCCGACTCAAGCTCGGCCCGAGCCTCGGATGAGCCGGTCGACGCCAACGATATCGTCACATCTGCCGGCTCGGCAGGCGCTTCGGGGACACCCTCTGAAGCGTCCTTCGTTCCCACGCCGTGAGCCAGCGGCGGCGGAGCCACTGGTTCGCCTCGTTGTGTGGACCGCTGCTCAGGCATCGACTACGTCGCCCGGAAGATGAAGCGCGCGTTCCCAAAGGCCAGCTCGTCGCGGTCCGTGAGTGCGCGCGGCGCGGTAATCCGAGGGCCGAACGAGGCTGCATCGCCGCTCTTCACGAACACCCCGTTGGTGGACCCGAGGTCGCGGACCATCCAGGAGCCGTCAGCCTCGCGGTACAACTCGCCGTGCTGCCGGGAGATGTGGCCGGACTCGGCTGCTTCGGAGAGGTCAATATCGACGGGGCCGGTCTCAGGATCGAACCGGCCCACCACGAGGCGCTGGCCGATCAGTGGGATCTCGTCGCCGGTCGGTGCACCGTACCGCACCGTGAGGAGGCGCGCCTGCGCCTGTGCACTGGGCGTGCTGCTCCCAGTTCCCGCCGCACTGGAACCGCTGCTGGCCGGTGCCGAAAGGCTTGCCATCGTCCCGCCCGGATCGCCAGTGGATGCCTGCGACGACGAGGCCGGGGTGACTCCCGGCGTGACGAGTACCGACGACGGCGGAGCGTCCGCCGCTGCATCGACAGGGGACGGTGGAGCCGCCGGCGATGCCGGATCTGGTTCGACTGGCGAGAGCGAGCCGATGGAGCCGGCTGGGTTGGCCGTCCCGCTCGGCCCTGACGCATCGGCTGACGGGGCGCCTGCACTCACCGACGGGCTGTTGCTGCCGCTTGACACACCTGCACCGACCGGAGTCGGGGCCGGGACATTCAACGCCGCGCCACAATCTTCACAATACTCGGCACCGACCGGATTATGCTTCTGACAGACCTGACACTTCAGCATAAGAGTACCTCTGTTTCTGAACGCTTCTGGTGTCGTGCCGCATGTGTCTGGCACGACCATCACTGCCGGAATAGGCGCGAGCTACGCGCCGGTCAGTCGCCTGATCTCGTCTTGCGACGGGATGTTCTGCGGCGTCTCGTCGTTCGGCCCGACCTTCATTGTTTGGGTCCGCGCACCCAGCTTGATCGTCTTCCGCGTGCCGATTGCGATGGTGCCGTTACTCCGTAGCTCGTCCTCGGCCTTTCCCAGGGCGACGGTCATGCCCCGGTTGCCGAGCCGCTGCGTCATCGACCGGGCGATACGCAGGGTCTTGGCGGCCTGTTCGGGATTCGTCTCGGCCTGCTGGGTCGCCTGCCGGACGAGGCTGTCCACGTTGCGTTGCTGGACATACCCCATCACCTCGGGGTCCACCGATGCGGCCAACGCCTCGTCGGTGGTGTACTCCACTACAACATCAATCGGTGGGACTTCGCCTCGGTACCCTTCGCCGGGTACCCAGTACGTCACGCCGATCTGCGCCAGCCGCGCCCGCACGGCTGGTCGCTCAGGGACATCCAACTCCACGATGAAGACCGTGTGATCACCAGATTCCAGGCTGCCGAGGCGCAGCGGCGTCTGTGTCGCATCCATGTCCGCGAGGCTCGGATAGACTCGCGCGACGGACACGATGCGCACATCACGGACCGTCTTGACCGTGGCCTCAACATCCGAGATCACCTGCCGCGTCGCCGAACCCAGCTCCTGCTCGAAGATCTCCGGCAGCGCCGTCATGTCACGGAAGTCGTATGGCCTGCCCTGCGTGACGCTTGCAAGATCGGCCAGGAGATCCTCGTTGTACTCTTCGCCCACTCCGAGTGCCACAATGCGGGCCGGCAGCGCGGCGAGGGCTGCCGCCGCCTCTCGACACTCCACCTCGTCAACGGCGAGTCCATCGGTGAGCAGCAGCACGGTCCGCGCACCGTCGCCCTGCGCGCGCAGGGCAGTTTCGGCGTTTCGCAGGCCGGGGGCCATATGCGTGCCGCCACTGAACTCACGCAATTGATCGACGGCATCTGACAGTCGCATCCGCCCAGGGCCAAGCGTCTCTGAGGCCAGCACGTCGGACCGGTCATCGAAGTGGATCAGCGAGACGCTATCCTCAGGGTGCAATTGCTCATTCTCGATCAGCCGTCGCGCCGCCTCGATGGTGATATCGAGTTTACTCGTGCCCTTGTAGGTGGCGTTGTAGGTCTTTCCGTCCACCTGGACCGGAGCGGTGGCCACGAGTTCGGGCGTGGTGCCCGGTGCCGGCTCGCGCATTGAGCCGCTCGTGTCCACCACCACGGCGAGCCGCACGCCCGGGCGGGATTGCGCCGCCTCCGGCTTCGGGAGCAGCTTGAGCATCAAGAACAGTTTCTGTCCGCCCGCCGAGGCGCGCAGATAGGGACGGTGCGATTTAACGTCGATATTCAGCATCGAGACACCCTTCTGATGGAGAGCGCACCCATTCGCCGAACCTGTGGTTGCCGAGCGCACTGCCAGATGGCCGGGAGGTGCATGGGCTGCGTTCCTCTGCGTCCTTGCCCGCCGCCCTATAAGCAAGACGCTTGCCGCACCGGCTGGCAAGAGGCC
>JBBQBU010000007.1:0-29810 GCA_038318015.1 Chloroflexota bacterium
GCTGTGCCTGAGGCGGCAGCGGGTACTGTACACACGCAGCTTGGCCTGATCGAGCACCTTCTGGCTGACCTTCACACGCTGCGCGACCGTGACGACGAGTTGCACCAGCGGCTGCTGGAACAGATCGAGCGCCGACACGCCGCCGAAGCCGCCCGGCACGCCGAGCGATTCAAGTCGGCGGCCCTACAGCGCGACATCGAACTCGTGCAGCTGCGCTTGAAGTCGGTCCATGCCAGCTTAGAGACCGTCACCCGGGAACGCCACGACTTTGAAGCGCTCGAGCGCAGCCGTGGCGACGAGGTGCATCAGCGGCTCCTCGACCAGACCGAGCGCCGGCACGCCGCCGAGGCCGCGCTGCACGCGGAGCGCTTCAAGTCCGCGGCGTTGCAGCGCGATCTTGAACTCGTGCAGCTACGCCTGAAGTCGGTCCACGCCAGCCTGGAGGCCGTCACGCAAGAGCGCAATGAGCTTGATCGCTCGCTCCGCGACATTCGGGCCTCGATCATGTGGCGCGTCGGCAAAATCTACTGGTCCGTCTCGCGCAAGATCGCGGGGCGCTAGGTTTCATGCCGGCCGCATGGGCCCGGACAATCGGTTCTGGCCGGCGGCCTCAACTCTCACGGGAGCGTTCGAACGCATGACAGATGCCCCGGCCCGGCTGGCCGTCGTCCTCGGCACCTACAATCGCCTGGACAGCCTCAAGCGGTGTGTTGACAGCGTGTTTTCACAGACGCGCACACCATTCGTGCTGTATGTAACGGATGCTGGCTCAACCGATGGCACCGTTGAGTACCTCGACTCGATCCGCTCGGCCCAACTGGTGCCGCTGCTGATCGGTGAGAAACTCGGGCAGGCGCGCGCGTACAACGATGTCTTCGACGTGCTCACCGAGCCGTACGCTGTCTGGATCTCTGACGACAACGAGATCGTGAACCACGGCCTTGACGCAGCTGTCTCGGTGCTGGACCGCCGCCGCAGCGTGGGCATGGTGGCAGTCAAAGTGAAGGACGTGCAGGGTCCGTTCGTGGACGCGCCGTATCTCGGCGGCATCTCGACCATCGGCGTGCTGAACGTGAACCAGGGGATGCTTCGCACGCGGCTGCTCCAAAAGCTGGGCGGCTTTAGCTTGCGGTTTCGTGACTACGGCATCGACCCTGACCTGACGGCGCGGGTGTTGTTCTGCGGCTGGGAGGTGGCGTACACGCGCGGGGTGGGTATCCATCACTATCGCGACTGGTCAGACGACCCGAAGCCCGGCACGGCGCAACTTCAACGGCAGCGCGACTACGCCGCCCTCTACGCGGAAAAGTGGGGCACCTACGCCCCGCCTGACCGCGCCTGGAAGGCACGCCAGCAGCTCTGGACCCAGTTTCAGAAGCGGACCGGCATCCGGATCAACACTGCCGAGCCGCGCCTCGGCCTGAGCGGCCGCGACTGGTGCAACGTCCTGACGGCGCGCTACGTCAGTCTGCTTGATCCGCTCCTGACGCGTGGGCAACCGTATCATCTCGTCCAGCGGCCACCGTGGCGTCGCCGTCCGCTGCCGCCGGAGCCGGCTTGGCCCGCAAGCTGACTAGCGGCGCTCGTCTTCGGCCTGCTGCTCCACTTCCACGAGCGTAAACGGGACGAAAACGATCCGGCCTGCCGGCAACGTCTGTCCCAGCAGCGGACGCTGCTCAGAGTTCGCGGCATCAATCATGTGCGGTTCTCGTTCATCAATGGCAACCGGCATGTCGTCCACCTCCACGCTACTGTCATCTGACCACATGGCAGGCGCACGCAGTCCTCCATCACGCTACGGTTCTATCTCGGTTCGGAGCGGCGACAGGTTGACAGGAGCGCGCCATAGTCCCCGAACAACAGTGTGCGGAACCCATCCCGGTCGGTCAGGCCTGGGCGGGCAATGTGCAAAACTCGTACAACGAGGTACGTGGTCGTCGGCACCAGTCGCGCCAATACATGACGTTTTGCTCGCGAACGGCCTATGCCACCTTCCGTCGCATTACCATCTATCGTAGAATCGAGTCGCTCCGTCGGCGCGTCAGGTCCATGTCGGCGGGAATCCCCAGGTGGAGTTACGATGCAGACGACTGACCGTGGCTCGGCGCTCGCGCGGGTCACTGAGTATCCGTCGGCCCCCGTGGTCGAGCATGCGACGGTCAGCGGCGTGGACGCGTGGTACTATCCGGTCCTGGTGACCGCCGACATGCTCGGCCGAAAGGCTGCAAACGCCGGCACTGTCCGGGTGGTCCTCGCGCTGTACCAGATGCTGCAAGAGGACGAGTACATCGCCGTCCTGAAACGGTACTACGGCGCGGGCCTGGAACGGTTCGGAGACGGCTGGCAGTACGCTGACCTCGTGACGGCGGCCTACGCCTCGGCTGAGATGCTGCGCCCTACGTCGTACCTGGAGATAGGCGTGCGGCGCGGACGCAGCATGGCCGCCGTCGCGCTGGCCGCCCCGACGTGCGCCTTCGTCGGCTTTGACCGCTGGACGCCGAACTACGCCGGCATGCCCAACCCTGGCCCCGAGTTCGTCGAGGACGAATTGCGGCGGGTCGGCCATCGCGGCACGGTCGAATTCATTTCGGGCAACAGCCACGAGACGGTGCCGGCCTACCTCGCCACACACCCAGACACCTTCTTCGACCTGATCGTCGTGGATGGCGACCACTCGAACCTGGGGGCCTCCGAGGATATCGCCTGTGTGCTGCCGCGCCTCAAAGTTGGCGGTGCGCTGCTGTTTGACGATATCTCGCACTTCAAGCACACACTCATTGATGTGTGGCGGCACTTCTTTCTCGATAACCCACGGTTCAGCGCCTGGGAGTTCCGCGACCTCGGGTACGGCGTTGGCATCGCGGTCCGGCGATTCTGAGCGCGACGTGAACTCCAACGGCGTCCACCATCCCGAGCAGGAGTCGGGCCAGCCCGGTCCTGCTCAGGGCCGGGCCGAGCGCCGCTTGCGCCTCGGAATAGCCCTGCGCTCCAACACCAACTGGGTGGGCGGGCACCACTACGTGCTGTCCTGCCTCGACGGGCTGCTCGCCCTGCCGGCGGCTGAGCGTCCCGAGATCTTCCTGCTCTGGACTACCCCGAGCTCCCGCCGCGACGCGACTGCGCTGGCCGAACAGGTGGACGGCCACGCGCACCTGGCGATGGCTTCTCGCCTGGGCCTGGACTTCGTGTACCCCGTGAAGGAGATGTCCGAAGCGCCGAGCGGCGTCGCGTGGGGCGGCTGGATCGTGGATTGGCAGCAGCGGCACCTGCCGGACATGTTCACCCCGTCAGAACACGCCATGCGCGAGATGCGCTACCGCGTGATGGCCGAATCCGCGCCGATCATCGCGCACGGCAGCACGCAGGCGCTCGAAGACACCCGCCGCTGGGTGCCCGGCGCTACGGCGGATCTCGGCGTGCTGCACTTCCGCGCCACGCTGGAAACCGAGACGCTGGCCGACAACCTTGACGACATGCGGCGACGGTATCACCTGCCGCAACGCTTTGCCATGGTCAGCAACCAGTGGTTTCGCCACAAGAATCACACCATCGTCGTGGAGGCGCTCCGCATCCTGCGCGGGCGGGGCGTCATCATTCCGTGCATCGTCACTGGGCGGCCAGAAGACCACCGCTGGCCGGAGTACGGCGGCTCGATCCAGCGACGCATCGAAGAATTGGGCTTGTCCAGCATCGTGCGCCTTGTCGGGCTTGTCCCGCGCGCCGATCAGGTGCAGTTGATTCGCGCAGCGTCGGTCATCATTCAGCCGAGCCTCTTTGAAGGCTGGAGCACCATCGTCGAAGAGGCGCGCTCACTCGGCAAGACCATCGTTCTGTCGGACATCCCGGTCCACCGTGAGCAGGCACCGCCACACGGCTACTTCTTCAACCCCTACGACCCTGGCTCGTTGGCCGACGTGCTGGAACAAGCCTGGGGCAGCGAGCTGGAGACAACGGCAGCGGCCCGCGAGCAATCGGCGCACGCGGAACACGCCCGACTCCTCACGGATGCGGGCCACGCACTGCTGGACGTGGCGCGGCGCGGCATCGCTCGGTACGATGCGGTCCAGCATGATCCGGCCCGCATACTTCTGCGACTGGCCCACGAGGCGCTGCTGCTCAAGGAGGACGGCGACCGAGCCAGGAGCTTTGTCGGGAAGGCCATCCGAGTCTGGTTCACGCACCACCCGTGGCGCTTCCCTGGCTTCGCGGCGATCCTACTTGAGGCCGACGCCACCACCCGCGCCTGGATCGCTGCTGAGGTGCTGCCGGACATGGCGCAGAACAGCCTGCGGGTTCGCCATTTGTCATGGATCGACCAGGCACCGGTACGGATGGGCTGGTATCCGGCCCTCATTGAGGCCGTGCGTGACCTCGCGCTGCTGGCCGATGCGCCCCAAACCCGCGCCTGAGGACGCCAGCGGCGTCGGCTGAGGGTGCCAAAACACGCCTACGGCAGGCCGACCCCGGGGGAGTCCGGGCCGGCCTGCAAGTGCACGAACCGCATCTTATGCGAGGTAGCGGATGACCGAGACGACCTTGCCCTGCACGCGCAGCTGGTCCGGTGCAACGTAGATGGGCTGCATCGTCGCATTTGCGGGCTGCAACCGAATCTGATCGCGCTCGCGGTATAGGCGCTTCAAGGTCGCGACGCCCTCGCTTGACGGCCCCTGGCTCATCAGCAACGCCACGACGATGTCGCCGTTGTTGGCTGTCTCCTGCGGCCGGATCACCACCAGATCGCCATCGTCGATTAAGTCCTCGATCATCGACTTTCCTTTGACCTGGAGCGCGTAGCAGCCGTCTGGCACGGTGCCAATGCCCATCTCCAGGAAGTCGTCGTGCTGTTCGAGCGCCTCAATCGGCTCACCAGCGGCGATGCGGCCGACAATTGGGATGCGCACTGTCGTCGGACGGGACGCCGGTACGGCCCCGACAATGCCCAGGCCGCGCGACACTTCGCGGTCGCGGCGAATGTGGCCGCTGCGTTCAAGTGCGCGCAGGTTGTAGTCCACCACAGACGTTGACGAGATGCCGGCCGCCTGGCCGATCTCGCGGATACTCGGCGGGTAGCCGTGGTCGCCGGTGTACTCTGCGACGAAATCGAGGATCCGCTGCTGACGATCAGACAAGCCGCGCATTTCATCTCCCCCAGACCAACGCCGAGCCACAGGCTAGAACAGGCGTTCGCGTGTATCGTACCAGTCCAGGGAGCATTGGTCAACTATCTGTGCTCGCAATTCTGAAGCGCGGGCATTCGGGCCGCCGAGAGGGGCGTCTGTCGGCCTGTCGCGCTCGTCCTCACCGGATCGTGGTACAAGAGCAAAGACACCCTCCGGGCCGCGCCAGAGCGTCATGCGGTCACGGCCCGGCGCGTGTCGGAACCGCTGCCTGCCGTCTGCGTAGGCATCTGCGAGGAGCAGCGTCCCCCATGCGCTACACCACCTTCGGACGGACCGGCCTGCGCGTGTCGCGGCTGTCGATGGGCTGCAACCGGCTCGGTGATCCTGGGGTCGATCCGGCCCAATGGCCTCCCATCGTCGGACGCGCCCTCGACCTCGGCGTGACGTTCTTCGACACCTCAAACAACTACAATCAGGGCCGCAGCGAAGCCGTACTGGGTGCGGTCATCAGCGAGCGCGGCGCCGAGACGGTCATCGCGACCAAGGGTGGCATGTCGTCCACCACGAGCGTCACGGCCAACAAAGACTTCTCTGCCGAGGGCATCACGCGGGCCGCGCGCAACAGCCTGCGCCGCCTGCGCCGCGAGTCCATCGAGCTGTACATGCTGCACAGTCCGTCCGTGAAGGAGCTGGAGCAGCCGACTTGGCCGAAAGCCGTCGAGACGTTGAAGGCCGAAGGCACGATTCGCTACTTCGGGATCTCTACCTCGAACCACGCATCTGGGGTCTGGGCCATTGAGCATGGCGCGGACTTCTTGCAGATCGAGTACGACATGCTCGACCCGACCGCCGAGGACGCGCTGCTGCCGCTCGCCATCAAGCACAACATCGGCATCATGATCCGCACGCCGCTGGCGCGCGGCCTCTTGAGCGGCAAGTTCGCGGCCGGGCAGGCGATCCCGGCCGAGCAGCAATGGCGGCGGCCGACCGGCGACCGCCTGCACCTGCGCCTGGAGCGCGTCGAGCAACTCCGGTTCCTGGAGCGCGACGGCCAGAATCTGGCGCAGGCGGCCTTGCGCTGGCTGCTGGCGCAGGACGGCGTGCACTGCGTCATCCCCGGCGCGCGGACCGTCGAGCAGTTGGAGGCGAACATCGGGGCGGTGGACAGCGACATCACCGCCAACGAACTCTCCCGCGTCAAAGCACTCCAGGCCCAGTGGCGCGCTGAGGGCCGCTGGTAGACGCGTCGATCCGGCCAGGTGGCGACCCGTTCCGCACGCCCCGGCCCACGACAGCCGCCAGCACCGACCAATCGTGGTACAAGTCGGCTGGACCGAGGCGCGGCGCCTGCAGTGACAGGGCATCGGGTACCGGCGAGCCGGGCCGGCTGCGTGGTCACTGATTGCGCGCTTGCCGTGGACGGTCACGCTCTGCACCGGGAACAGGGGAGAACGCTTCCGCATGCGCTATACGACGTTTGGACGGACGGGCCTGACCGTCTCGAGACTTTCGATGGGCTGCAACCGCCTCGGCGATCCTGGGGTCGATCCGGCCCAGTGGCCCCCCATTGTGCAGCGGGCGCTCGAACTCGGCGTCACGTTCTTTGACACTTCGAATAGCTACAACCAGGGCCGCAGCGAAGAAGTGCTCGGCGAGGTCACGACCGACTTCCCGACGCCGACTGTCATCGCGACGAAGGGCGGCGTGCCGGTCATCACTAACGACTTCGCGAATCGCGACTTCAACGCTGAGAACATCCACACGGCCGCCCTTGAGAGCCGCGTCCGCCTGAAGCGTGACAGCATCGACCTGTACATGCTCCACAGCCCGACCGTCTCCGACCTGGAGACGAAGACCTGGGCAAAGGCCATCAAGAGGTTGAAGGCCGAAGGCGTCATCAAGTGGTTCGGCATCTCGACCCAGGATCACGCGTCGGGGGTCTGGGCCATCGAGCACGGCGCGGACTTCTTGCAGATCGAATACGACATGCTCGATCCGACCGCCGAGGACGAGTTGATGCCGCTGTCGATCAAGCACAACATCGGCATCATGACGCGGACGCCGCTGGCGCGCGGCCTTCTGAGCGGCAAGTTCCGGCTCGGCGAAGTGATCCCCGCCGAGCAGCAGTGGCGACGGCCGACCGGCGACCGCCTGCACCTGCGCCTGGAGCGCGTTGAACAACTGCGCTTCCTAGAGCGCGACGGCCAGAATCTGGCGCAGGCGGCCTTGCGCTGGCTGCTGGCGCAGGACGGCGTGCACTGCGTCATCCCCGGCGCGCGGACCGTCGAGCAGTTGGAGGCGAACATCGGGGCGGTGGACGGCGACATCACCGCCGACGAACTGGCCCGCGTCAAGGAGTTGCAGGCCCAGTGGCGCGCTGAGGGCCGCTGGTAGGCCACCGAGCGTCAGCTACCTGAAGGGTCACGACCGATGCCGCTCCAGAATCGCGTGACGCCGTTTGGCGACATCGTTGCCATCACGGCGCGCGGCTCGATGATGGGCAATCGGGGCATCCTGCACGACGCTCAGCGGCGCATCCGTCGCCGCTGGGCGGGCCGGCTCTGGATCTGTTGCGTGCTGGAGTGGCAGGGCCGGCGTGACCCGGTGATGGCCCCCGGTCACTACACGCGGCTCTTTTTCCGCGACGAGCCGACGGCGCTGGCCGCCGGGCACCGGCCGTGCGCCTACTGCCGGCGCGCCGACTACAACGCCTTCCGAGCGGCCTGGGCGGCCGGGAACCCCCTGCATACACCCCGGCCAGGAGGGAAACCGCCCCTGGCCGCCGACATCGACCGCGTGCTGCACGCCGAGCGGATCGGGCCGGGCGGCACCAAGCGCCGGCACCCGGCCGACCTTGCCAGGCTCCCGGACGGCACCATGCTGACGCTGACTGATGTTGACGACCGCGCGTTGCTGGTCTGGCACGGTCGGCTCTGGGTCTGGTCGCCAGACGGCTACGCCGATGCCGGCCCAGTGAGCCCGCGCCCAGTCTTCACCCTGACGCCGCCGTCGATGGTAGTGGCCCTGCAATCGGGGTACGTACCTCGGCCCCCGCTGCTTGATCCGGCGCGTGCTTCACCCGAGTGAGCCGGGTGCTCTCGCGTCGTGGCGCTGTCCCCACGCCAACAGCCGACCTGTCTACCTGCTCGTTGTCGGTGCCGTGGCGGAGACCATATCCTCATCTGGATACTTGGGCCACCCGTGCGGATTGCCCCTTGCCCAAACCCCGGCCGGCCCAATCAGGAGCAGACTGATCGCCACGAGTAGTCCCACACCACGCACGGCGGCCCGACGACCGCGCCGTCCGCTGGCACCCAACGCTGGGTCGGCGGGGGTCGTTGAAACGCGCTCATTCACGTTCGGCTCTGCGGACGAGCCCTTGCCGCTGGAGCGCGGCGGTAGCCTGGGGCCGGTGACACTGGCGTACGAGACGTATGGCACACTGGCTCCCGACGGCGGCAACGTCATCCTGGCTTGCCACGCGCTTTCCGGCGACGCCCACGCGGCCGGCTGGAGCGCCGACGAGGACGCACCGAGCGCGGTTGACGGCATGGGCGCGGACGACAAGGGCATCGTACCCCGCGGTGGCCTGGGCTGGTGGGACGGCATGATCGGCCCTGGCAAGGCGTTTGACACGCGCAAGTACTTCGTGATCTGCTCAAACGTCATCGGCAGTTGCCGCGGCTCGACCGGGCCGGCCAGCATCGATCTGGCCACCGGCCGTCCCTTCGGGCCGCGCTTCCCGCTGGTGACGGTCGGCGACATGGTGCGGGCACAGCGCGAGTTGCTGCGCCACCTGGGCGTCGAGCGGCTGTTAGCGGTGGCCGGCGGCTCGCTGGGCGGCAATCAGGCGCTCCAATGGAGCCTGGCTTACCCCGAGATGGTGGCCGGCTGCGTCGCAATCGCCACCTGTGCCAGCCTGAGCGCGCAGGGCATCGCCTGGAACGAAATCGGGCGGCAAGCGATTATGAGCGACCCGGCCTGGAACGGCGGCGACTACTATGACGGCCTGCCGCCCGCGAATGGCCTGGCTGTCGCCCGGATGATCGGCCACGTCACGTACTTGAGCGAGGAGTCGATGACGGCGAAGTTCGGGCGGCAGCGGCGCGGCGAAGGCGGCCACCCGTCGCCGGACTCGGCGCGGCCGGCAACGGCGGCCCACGGCGACCCGCACGCTGGCCCGTTCGAGGTTGAGAGCTACCTGCGTCACCAGGGGCAGCGGTTCGTGGACCGCTTCGACGCCAACGCCTACCTCGCGATCAGCCGGGCCATCGACGAGTTCGACCTTGCAGCAGCGTTCGGGCACGGTTCGCTGGAACACGCATTTCGGCTGGCCCGTGCCAGCTTCCTGGCGCTCTCGTTCAGTTCCGACTGGCTGTATCCGCCGCACGAGTCGCGGCGCATCGCGTCGGCGCTGGAAGCCGCCGGCCGCGATGTGACGTATCGCAACTTGAAGTCTGGGTACGGCCACGACGCCTTTCTCCTCGAAGAGGCGCGGCAGACCAGCCTGATCCGGCCGTTCCTGGCTCGCCTCCGCGAGCAGACCGCCCGCTGACTGGGGCGGCTACTCGGCCATCAATCCCCGACCCGTCCAGGTCAGCCGCTCTATACTCGGGGCTGACTGCACTGGGAGGCATCACGATGGCAGAGATCAGGACACGGTATCAGTCGCGCTCAAAGACGACGGATGTGCCGGGCCGTACGCTCAACACCGCCCGCACCAACCACTGGGTTATCGACTCGCCGTCTGGTCCGAACGAGGCCGTGACGACCGGCGAGTCGTTCGTGGCGGGCATCGCCGCCTGTGGCACCAGCCTCATCGAGTTGCACGCGCAGCGCGGCAACCTGCCGTTCGGCACCCTTGAGGTAGCAATTGACGGCGTGCGAACTGACGAGAGTTGGCCGGACTTCGCGAACATTGACGTGCACTTCACCTTCACCGGCATCACGACGGAGCAGGCCGGCGAGTACGTCGAGGTCTGGAAGACGAACTGCCCGCTCTATCGGGCGGTGGTCAAATCCACGCCAATGAACGTGACGTTTGAGCCGAAGTAGTCAGTGACTCGGCGCTGACAACCTGCGCTGGACCCGGGCGTGAGCGCGCCCCCCTGATTCACTGGTACAGGGTACAGTCTGATGTACCAGCAGGGGGAGCGCAGACATGCCCGAGGAATCACGTCAGCAGGGCCAGAACCGAGCCGGCACGAACGGCACCGACGCCGGCTCGACACCGGCCGGCCCGCGCCAGTTCGGCTTCGACACCCGCGCCATTCATGCCGGCCAGCGGCCAGACCCGTACACCGGCGCGCGCGCCATGCCGATCTACCAGACGACCTCGTTCGTCTTCGAGAGTCCGGACCACGCCGCCAACCTGTTCGAACTCCAAGAGTACGGCAACATCTACACCCGCATCATGAACCCGACGACCGGCGCGTTCGAGGAGCGCATCGCATCGCTGGAGGGCGGGGCTGGGGCTGTCGCAACCGCGTCCGGCATGGCCGCGCAGTTCATGTCGCTGATGACGATGCTGGTGCCAGGCGACCACATCGTCACGGCGCGCACGCTCTACGGCGGCACCTTCACCCAGTTTGAGCATACGTTCAAGAAGCTTGGGATAGAGGTCACGTTCGTCGATCCTGACGAACCAGAGAACTTCGCCAGGGCGATCACCCCGAAGACCAGGGTGCTCTACGGCGAGACGATCGGCAACCCGAGCACCAACGTTCTTGACATCGAGGCCGTCGCAGAGATTGCCCACCGCCACGAGATCCCGCTCGTCATCGACAACACCTTTGCCTCGCCGTACCTCTGCCGCCCTATCGAATGGGGCGCGGACCTCGTGCTGCACTCCGGCACCAAGTTCATCGGCGGGCACGGCACATCCATCGCCGGCGTCGTGGTCGAATCTGGCCGTTTCAACTGGTCGAACGGCAAGTTCGAGACCGTGTCACTGCCGTCACCGGCCTACCACGGCCTCGCGTTCCACGAGACATTCGGCCCGTACGGCTACCTGATGAAGTTGCGTTGCGAGACCCTCCGCGATGTCGGCGCGTGCCTCTCGCCGTTCAATGCGTTCCTGCTGTTGCTCGGCCTGGAGACGCTGCCGCTGCGGATGGATCGCCACGTCCAGAACACCCAGGCCGTCGCGGAGATGCTCGACGCCCACCCCACCGTCTCCTGGGTGCGCTATCCCGGCCTGTCATCCGACCCGTACCACACGCTGGCCCAGAAGTATCTGCCGAAGGGCGCGGGTGCAGTGTTTACATTCGGCGTGGCCGGTGGGCGGGCTGCCGGCAAAGCGTTCATCGAGAAGCTAGAGCTCATCTCGCACCTCGCCAACGTGGGTGACGCCAAGACGCTCGTGATTCACCCGGCCAGCACTACCCACCAGCAGATGAGCGACGCCGACCTTGCCGCCTCCGGGATCGGCCCCGAGATGATCCGCATCTCCGTCGGGCTGGAAAGCATCGGCGACATCCTTTGGGATCTGGAGCAGGCGCTGCAGGCGTCGCAGGATGCGGTGCGTGGCAGCACCGCTGCGGAGGCCGCCCGATGAATACCCCCGAGCAGCCGCAGGGCACATCTCCCGAGGCAGTCGCGCTCCCGGCCGTCGATCCGCGCTTCCAGGATGAGCAGACGATTCGCAAGATCTACCGGTACGCCCGCACCATCGCCATCGTCGGTCTGTCCCCGAACCGCCTCCGGCCGAGCTTCTTCGTCGGGCAGTATCTCCAGTACCGGGGCTACAAGATCGTGCCCGTCAATCCCTCAGCCCCGGAGATCCTGGGGGAGAAGTCGTATCCGAACCTCTCTGCAATTCCGTTCCCCGTCGATGTCGTGGACGTGTTCCGCGCGCCGGCAGCCGCCCCTGCCATCGCTGACGAGGCCATCAAGACCGGTGCGAAGGCGCTCTGGTTGCAGTTCGGCGTCATCTCGCCGGAAGCAGCCGAGAAGGCGGCAGCCGCGGGCCTCGACGTGGTGATGGACCGCTGCTTGAAGATCGAGCACGGCCGCTATTTCGGCGAGATGCATTGGTTCGGCCTGAATACGGGCGTCGTGACGGCCCGCCGACCCGAGCGAACGCGGCTGGCCGGCAACGGCTAGCACCAGACCGGCGGGCGTCGCACCCGCGCTGGGCAGCACGAGTCAGCCAGATCCTGGCGGCTCGCGCTCGCCAGCGACGTAGATGTCGGGCTGCGAATCGGTAGGCGGACCATCAACGCTGTCAGGCGCCGGCCCGCAGGCAAGCACCCATGTTCACACACGTTCGCCCCATTGCCGTAGGCCCGCTGTTGGTGCTGGCCATCCTCCTGGTGACCGCGAGCGGCGGCGCGGCCACGGCTGCCGCACCACCAACTGCTAGTCCGCAGCCGGCCGTTGCCGGGCGTGGTGGCGGAGGAGGGGGAGCAGCAGAGGGAGGCGGTCGTGGCGCGCAAGCCACCGGCGACGGTGTCCAGGCTGACGGTCAGGGCCAGCGCCGGGCGGGCGGCGCGGGACGTGGGGAGGGTGCTGGTGGCGGTGGGGGCACTGGCCCCGGTGCCGGGCAGGCCCGCGCGTCGTCCTCGCCCGGCGCGGCCAACCCGAATGTGAACGGCGAGGTTGACATCATTGAGAGGCGCACCAACACGGCGGCGACCAAGACCGGCTGGCGCAAAGTCGTCGTTCCCGACGCTGCCCGCATCCAGGCCGAACCCAAGGGTGCAACCGGCGATCTCGTACCCGGCGTGCAAGTCGGCGTGACGGGAAAGCCGGACGGCACCGCCGTGTCCGTGAGACTCTTTCCGCCGGGCATTGTCCCGAAGCCGGGGCAGTGCCCGATGAACGGTGCCCAGGCTGGCACCCTGATGACGAACGCGTCAATTGTCTCGTTCGACGGCAAGCCGCTGGTGGTGGATCTCGGCGGGAAAAGACGACGCTCCAGGTGCCGGCGGGGACACGGATCACTAAGCCGGCGCCATCCTCATTCGAGAACCTGAAGCCAGGGGTCAGAATTGCCGCAGTCGGTGCGATGGATGGCGATGTGTTTGTCGCACAGTCCGTCACGATCACCTCGTAGACGGAAGCCGCGCGCCGTAGCATCGCGATACTGCCAACTGGCTGCGCGACGTGCTATCGTGCGCGTCATGCAGCCTGGAATCGGCCCGCGACCCTACGACGTCACCACACGCCAACTGATCGACACTGATCCAGCGTCGTGGTTGGCGCTGGCCGGCCTGGCCGTAGACGGTACGGTCCGGGCGGTTGACTCAGAGCTTTCAACCGTCTTGGCCGAGGTCGACAAGGTGTTGCGGGTGGACGGTCCAGCCCCCTGGCTGGCGCATCTGGAGATTCAGGCCGGCCGTGACCGCCGCTTGCCGCTGCGACTGTTGCAGTACCATGCGCTCCTGCTGCATCGGCACGAGCAGCCGGTGTCGTCCATCCTGGTACTGCTCCGGCCGCAGCCGGACAGCCTCGACCTCACCGGGACGCTCGTACGGCGCGACGGCACGGGCGACATCAGCGTCACGTTTGCCTACCGCGTGCTGCGGATCTGGCAGTTGCCGGTGAACGACTTCCTGACGGGCGGCCTCGGCATCCTGCCGTTGGCTCCGCTTGCCGCCGTCGAGCGCCACGAGTTGCCGAGCGTCATCGACCGCATGGCGGCCCGACTGGCGCGCGAGGCAACGCCGGCCACGGCCGGTGACATCTGGTCAATGACGCTGTTGCTCCTGGGACTCCGGTATGATGAACATGATGCACGGGAGGTGATTCGAAGGATGAACTGGCTGCGCGAGTCCGTCACCTACCACATGATTCTCGACGAGGGGCGCGAAGAGGGCCGGCAGGAAGGTCGTGAGGAAGGTCGTGAGCAGGGGCGCCATGCCGGCCGACTCGAAGGTGAGCGACGCCTGCTGTTGCGCCTCGGGAATGCGAAGCTTGGCGCGCCACCGCCGCACGTCCTTGCTGCCATCGAAGCGATAGACGACGTTAGCCGCCTTGAGCAACTTGGCGTGGCTTTGCTGGAATCTACCGTCACCTGGGAGACGCTCGTTTCTGGAGCAGGTTGCGGCTGAGGTGAGCGAGTTCACTCGGCCCCTGAATGCTTGGGCCGGACGCTCCGAACACGCGCAGACATGCAGGCAGGTGTCGGCACTGATCGTGGAAAAGAAACTGCTCATCGTTGACGATGACCCGTTGATGACCGACTCGCTAGGCTTCCTGCTGCAGCAAGAAGGGTACGAGGTCGTAGTCGCGGCCACCGGTGCTGAGGCGATCGAATCGGCGCGCTCGTGTACTCCTGATCTGGTCTTGCTCGACGTGGGATTGCCGGATCTGAACGGCGTTGAAGTGTGCCGGAGACTCCGAGCATTCTGGCACGGCCCCGTCATCGTGCTGACGGCCCGTCGCCAGGAAGCTGACAAAGTGATCGGGCTGGACGCCGGTGCTGACGACTATGTGACGAAGCCGTTTTCATCCAGCGAGTTGCTGGCCCGCATTCGCGCGGGTTTGCGCCGCGCCCAGCACATCGGCAGTGGTCCGGCCGCACTTGGCGAGATCATCGTTGGCGACTTGCACATCAACCGCGACAGCCGAACGGTCACGATGGAGGGCCAGCCAGTGCACCTGTCGGCCCGCGAGCTTGACCTGTTAATCTTGCTGGCGGAGCGTGTCGGCATGGCCCTTCCGCGCCGATACCTGTTCGACTCCATCTGGGGACCGCACTTCTTTGGCGACGAGCGGGCGCTCGATGTCTATATCAGGGCGCTCCGGAAGAAGATCGAGCCAGACCCAGACCGACCGGTCTACATCCTGACGGTGCGCGGCGTCGGCTACCGCCTTGCGTGCCCGGCTGCTGTCTAGCACTGGGTTGGACACGCCACCGGGATCGGGCGCGCGCCTGCTGCGGCAACGTATCCGCCTGTTTCCCGATGGACTTCGCGCCCGCCTGACGGTCACGTTTGGCGGCCTGACACTGGTCGCGGTGGTCGTGTTCGCCATCGTCATCGCCGGCAACATCGAGCGGCTGCTGGTGAATCGGTTGGCACAGGATCTCGTGTCACAGGCAGGGCTGATCGCGGGTCAGGTGGGCGAAGACCTGGCGAACGGCGACCAGCGCACGGTCGGACGCGCCCTGGTGCTGATCGACGAGGAGACGACGGCGCGCGGCCTGGTCGTGGACGCGCTTGGGCAGCTGGTCGGAGCGACCGAGATTGAGCAGCGTGAAGGCCTCGGTCGGCGCAACGACGAAATCGGGCTGGCGGCGGCGCTGTCGGGCCAGAGTGTCAGCGTCGTCATGCCGCGTTCGGGTCCGGAAAGCGAAGTGCTGTACGTCGCGCTGCCCATCGTCTGGCAGGGCACGGTGGTCGGGGCGATCCGCCTCGCGTACACGTTGCGCGACATTGAGGCAACGATTCGACAGGTGAATATCGGCATCGCGATCGGCGCGATGGCGACAGCCGGCATTGCAGCGGCACTCTCAGCGTGGCTCGCGGGTGCCATCACGACTCCGATCCGCGCACTGAGCCAGGCGACCCGCAGCCTGGCGGACGGCGACCTGGACCAGAAGCTAGAGTTGGGTACGCGCGGTGAGGTCGGCGAACTGGTGCAGGCGTTCAACCAGACGGCGGCCCGCCTCCACGAGTTCGAGATCGCCCGGCGAGAGTTCGCGTCGGATGTCTCACACGAGCTACACGCCCTTGCCAGCGCTATGCAGACGGCGGCGCTGGCATTGGAGCGCGGGGCCGACCGCGAGCCGGCCTTGCGGGATCGGCTGGTGAAGGGTCTGGTCGGCCACACGCGCCGACTCGGCCGCCTCGCTGACGACCTTCTGGAACTGGCGCGGCTCGAAGGCGGGCGACTTGCCATCGGGCAAATGTCGGTGCCACTGGTGAGCGTGGCCCAACAGGCAGTCGATGAGTGGGCGGCCGAGGCGTCGCAGCACAACGTGACGCTGACGCTGGTGACAGATAGCGCGCCGGTCGTGCAGGGCGACCACGAGCGCCTGGTGCAGGCGGTCGGCAACCTGATCGAGAACGGCCTGAAGCACACGCCACACGGCGGCACGGTCCAGGTTCAGGTCTGGTCAGATGCGGCGGGGCACCACCTCCAGGTGCACGACACCGGCCAGGGCATCCCCGCAGACGATCTGCCGTTCATCTTCCACCGGTTCTACCGCGTCGAGGGTCGCTCAGGCGGCGGACCGACCGGCATGGGCCTGGGACTTGCCATCGTTGATCGGATTGTGCGGGGCCATCGCGGCACGGTCACCGTTACGAGCAAGGTCGGCCTCGGCAGCAGCTTCCACATCACGCTGCCACTCGACCGACCGGACTAGCGAGCGGGCCAGGGTGCGACAGCACCTCCACGAATCCATCACCTATCACCCGGAACCGTCTTACGCCAGCGGCAGGCGCACGCAGCGCCGTTCCCGTTCGGACTGCTCGATGGCAAAGGCGATCTCGCGCGTGCACGGCAACCTCCAGGTCGATGTGGGACCGCTCGCCGCACATGATGCAGCCGAGGAAACAGTCAATCTCGCCGCCGAAAGTGTACCGGCGGCAGCTTGCCTCTCGCCGGCTGCCGACTGCCAAGACCTCGGCGTCAGGGTGCGCCAGGAACGCCCTGAGATGCCCGATCGCCATCCCGCCCGCGCCCCAGATCGCCACGCCGACGTTCCGCCCGTCTGCCATCATGCCTGCTGATCCCGCTTTCGTCCGTTAGCCGCCTCTTGTACCATGCCGCCATGAGAGCGACGACAGCTTCCCGCAGTACTGGTCCCACGACGCGCATCGCCGCCGTCGAGGCGTTCGTCATTGTCGGAGACAAAGATTATGTCGGCGGAGCGGGTCTGCGCCCGCCTGCGGATGCCGCACCGCCTGCGCGCCACGCCCTGTCGGAGATCGGCGACCGCCACATCTGCGCCTACCCGCCCCAGGCCCAATCGTGCCTGGTGAAGATCACGGCTGAAGACGGCACCGTCGGGTGGGGCGAGGGGCACGCGCCGCTCGGGCCGCGGGCCACAGTGGCGATCGTCCAGGACGTGCTGGCGCCGCTGCTGCTGGGCGAAGACCCGCTGGCTATTGAGATGCTCTGGGAACGGATGTACGGCAGCATGCGTCTGCGGGGCCACGTGGCCGGGTACCTGCTCGAAGCCATCGCTGGGGTCGATATCGCGCTGTGGGATCTGGCCGGCAAACTGGTCGGCCTCCCGGTCTACCGGTTGCTCGGCGGTCCGTTCACGACGACGCTGCCGTGCTATGCCTCCGGTGTCCCCGGCACGACTGTTGAGGCGCGGGCGGCCAGCGCCGAGCGGTTCATCGCTGACGGGTACACGGCGATGAAGGCATCCATCGGGCGGGGAAACATAGACGAAGACCTCGCGGCCGTCGCAGCCCTGATCGAGACGGTGGCCGGCCGCGCGGACGTGCTGGTGGATGCGCACGGGGCGTACAGCAGCCACAACGCGCTCGAAGTCGGCCGGGCGTTGCAGCGGCTCGGGGTGCGCTGGATCGAAGACCCGCTGCCGCCGGAGGATGTTGAGGGGTACGTGGCCTTGTCAGCGGCGCTGGAGCTGCCGGTCGCCGCTGGCGAGACGGAATGCACGCGCTGGCAGTTCGAGGAGCGGCTGCGGCAGAAGGCGGTTGACCTGATCCTGCCGGACATCTGTCGGGCCGGCGGCATCACCGAGGGCCGCAAGATCGCGACGGTGGCGGACATCCACAATGTCAAGTGGGCAGCGCACGTGAGCATGGGCACGTCGGTCCACGTGGCAGCGGCGGCGCACCTCGCGGCAGCGTCGGCCAACTTCCTGGTCTTCGAGTTTTCCAGCACGCCGAACCCCATCGGCGATGTGCTGCTGACCGCACCGTTGCATCCGGAAGGCGGCTTCATCCGCGTGCCGGACGGTCCGGGCTTGGGCATCGAGTTCGATGAGGCGAAGCTGCGCGCCCATCTCGTCACTGACTAGTCGTTGGCCGCAATCGACCGGATCGCCTCCGCAAGCTCGTGGGGCCGCTGGAGTGGGATGTCGTGCACGGTGTCTTCCATCCATAGCAGGCGACCGTTGGACAGCGCAGCCGCAGCGTTCTCGACCAGCCGCTCACGGGCCGGTGCCATCTCGGCGGCCCGCCCGGTCGGGTCGGGCCGCCGCGCCGGAATGACCAGCGTCGGCGCGGTGATGTGAACGTACAGCTCGGAGGGTCGTTGCTTCCAGAGGGCGTGCAGGATCTCCAGATGGTCGTCACGGCGCAACGCCGGCTGCAACTTCCCGTTGGGGCCGTCCTTGAAGCTGGTCCGCAAGGTCGCCTGGACTGCCGGCCCCCAGTAGTCGCCGGAGTTGCCGTTGCGGGCACGCGCCAGGAACTCATCAAACGTGAGATGCGTAAGGTCGGGGGGGGCCATGTCAACGCGTACCTGCTCCCAGGTGCGGCCGGGCATCGCAGACAACTCGATGTAGCCGCCGTCAACCAGCGCCAGTGCGTGCACCAGATTGGGGTGCGCGGCGGCGAACGCCAGCACGACGTTGCCGCCCCAGGAGTGCCCGGCCAGCGTCGGCTTCCCGAGGTCCAGGGCGTCGATCACGCCGGCGAGGTCGGCGACGACCCGCTCAAACGCAAAACCGTCGGTCGGCCGGTCGCTCAGGCCGTGGCCGCGCTGGTCGAGGGCGACGACGTGATAATCCGTCGCCAGGAGGGCAGCAACATCGTCCCAGATGCGCGAATTGGAGGCAAGGCCGTGTACCAACAGGATTGCCGGGCCGTCGCCGGGCCACTCGCGCACCCGCAGCGTCAGACCGTTCGCGCTGACCCGACGTTCCCGTGCTTCCACGCGCACCCCCACGCTCTTGCATACTCCGGTCATCCTGAGCGCCAGCAGATGATTCCCAGTGTGACTGTCACGGATCGGCCCCGTCACTGTCCACCAAACTTGCACCCGCCCGAGCGTTCAACCATCATGTGCTGACGGGAACCTTGCGCGCTACCGGGGCCAGCACGGGCAGCCGGCGCGCCATGAGAGGTTGCGGTCGCCCGACGCGGGGCGACGGCAGTACCGCCCCCGATGAGAACAGGAGTAGATGTGAACGCCGTGCTCTATCCACCCGGCTCACGGGGTCGGATCGCGCTCTTTGGCTCCGGCGAGACGGCGCGCGTCGGGCGGCGAGTCCACGAGTTGTTGCTGGCGGCGTACAAGAAGCCGGTGCCGATGGCCGTCATCGAGACGCCGGCCGGTTTCCAGCCGAACACGGCCGTGCTGGCCGCCGATGTCAAAGCCTTCTTCGAGCATGGTCTCCAGAACTTCAAGCCTGACATCACGATCATCCCAGCCCGCCACCAGGGCATCGGTCTCCACGGCACTGATGAGCCGTCGCTGTTGCCCGGCGTCGAGAACGCGGCGTACGTGTTCGCCGGTGCCGGCAGCCCCACCTACGCGGTGCGGCATCTCGCCAACAGCCTCGTGTGGAACGCCATTGCGGCACGCCTGGAGCATGGCGCAACGCTGGCGCTTGCCAGTGCGATGGCGCTGGCCGTCAGCACACACACCCTCCCCGTCTACGAGATTTTCAAGGTCGGCGAGGAACTGTCATGGGCGGCCGGCCTGGATCTGTTCGGCTCGCTCGGTCTGGATGTTGCCATCGTGCCGCACTGGAATAACAACGAGGGCGGCACGAAACTGGACACCAGCCATTGCTACATGGGCGCTGACCGCTTCGCCGTTCTGCGGAAGATGCTACCCGCCTCGACGGTGATCCTCGCCATCGACGAGCACACGGCCTGCGTGGTTGACCTGGGTGCCGAGATCGCCAGGGTGCACGGCGCAGGTTCGGTCAGCGTCATCTGGGGCGACGAGGCCCGCGCGTTCGCCGCTGACGAGACGTTCCCGCTCTCGTTGCTCCGCTGACCTGATCGCCAGCCACCAGCCACCAGCCACCAGCCGGTGGACTGGGCGATGGCCCATGGTGGAGCGGCGCGACGGGGAGATGCCCCTGGAGACGGTGAGTGGCGGGGGCGGTATGTAGGGAAGGGCAGGTCTCTGGGGGGCTGAGAAAGCACCGCTACGGGGCTGGTAAGCATGTTCGCCACTTCGACGCTCGCCCTCCTTCATGTCGCCATCGCGCCAGTACCGGCGCGATCGGCGAAGAGGCCCGCCGTCCGCCAGAAGATCTCCGGCTGCTTTCGCTCCATGACCGGCGTCGACCGCTTCTGCCAGATCCGTTCCTACGTCCGCACCTTCCGCAAGCAGGTTCGGCCCATCCTCGCCTCGTAACCAACGCCGTTCTTGTGCCTGTCGAAGCGGTGCGGGTCGCGCTGGCGCGCGGTGAAGTTCTTGCGGACGGCGATCACCGGGCTGGTGGAGTTCAGGTCGGGCGGGGGCGGCGCTATGCAGAAGTCGGGATAGCTGGGGTCACACGCGCTGCTCGCGGGCGTTGCTGGTGCGGGTTGCTGCGGTGCAGCGGTCGGCCCAGCCGCCGCCTGGCCAACGGTCATAGGCTCATCATCATTGGCCTCCTGGGGACCACCAGCACAGACGGTCCACAGGCCGGCACCCTGCTCGCGGGCTGACTGCTGGGCCGCCCTCACCATCTCTCTCGGCCGAGGAGCCGAGCAGGTCTGCCAGCGGCAGACCCTACGATGCTCGCTGACTCCTGACTCCTGACTCCTGACTCCTGACTCCTGACTCCTGACTCCTCAGAAATCGTCGAGGCACCACGGTGCCACGGCCGACCGGAACATGGCGTCGGCCTGTGCGGCTGCACCCGTCTGGAGTTCATCAATACGGCCGGCCCGCACCAGGGCCGTACAAGACACTGTGCCCAGGTACATCGCGCTCAGTTCGGCCGCCGAGAGGCGAAGGGCCGGGGCCGTCGTCGCCTCTCGAAGCACACCGCCTTCGGGGCCGCCCTCCAGCGTCCAGACGCCCGCGTTCCAGGGGCAGTCCGCGTCCTGCAACTCGAAGGTGATCGTCCCCGCAGCGGAATATGTTCGTGCCGCCAGCGCCACCGTCGCGTCCACCAGGCGGACCCAGGTGCCATCGGCGGTCGTCATCCGCAATTGCCGGACATCTTCCAACGCGTAGAAGAGCGGATGCTCGGCATGCAGGCGATGGGTCCGTACGGTGGCGACGAGATCAACGCTGAACAGGTAGCGCCAGATCTCGCGGGTGGCAATGGGCGTGGTCCCGATGGCTTCAAGCACGTCAAGGACGTGCGTCGAGATGGCGTCTGGACCCCAGCCGGCTTGCACGCGGTACAGTGCGTACCCCTCGATCATGCCGTCTTGCTCCCAGGCCACGCGGACCATCGCTCCTGCTCCGTGGCGCGAGGCCACCGGGTCGTTCACCTTGTGGGTCTCCCACCAGGAGTGTGGCCGGCGGAAGCTGCCGGGGATCTCAAGGCGGGCACGCTCGTAGACCGGCGGCAGCAGTTCTAGGGCCTCAGCTTCCGCGAGAAGGCGCAGTTGCCCGCATGGCTCCGGGTTCCCGAGAAATGTGCAGCGGCGCGGGTTTGCGTCAATCCGCCCCTTGCAGTACGCAAGTCCGTAGCCGAACCGCTGATAAATGGGAGCTTCGGAAGCCCAGAGCGTCGCCGCCGCGATGCCCCGCCTGTGCAAGTCGTCGAACTGCGCCCGAAGCATCTGCCGCAGGATGCCGCGCCGCCGGTGCGTTGGGCGAACCGTCACCATCGTGACGGCCGCCACGGGTAACTCGCCGCCAGGCACCGTCATGCCGAACGGGATCCAGCCGGCCGTACCGACCAGCGTCCCTTGATCCTCGGCCGCCAACAGCTTCGGGAAATCGATGTGGCGTTCCCAGAGGGTACGGTGCTCCTCGGACATGGTGCCGCCGAACGAGACATCCAGGTTCTCCACGAACGCCGGCCAGTCGGCGGCGGTGCATGCGCGGACGGTGATCGCCTGGGGCATGGTGTCACTCCCTATCATTTCGCCTGCGGCGCGGCGACGCCGAGGTATGGACAACGCTGTCAGAGTATCAGCAGTCGGCGGGTGGTACAATCGCGCGATGCCTTCGGATGCTGCCGTCAACCCAGCCACTCCCGCCCCCTCTGAGTCTAGTGGCCCGTTGTCCGACCTCAGAGTCGTGGACCTGACGCGAGTGCTGGCCGGGCCCTACCTGACGATGATGCTGGGCGACATGGGTGCCGATGTCGTCAAGATCGAGCAGCCGGGGTCGGGTGACGACACTCGCCGCTGGGGGCCGCCGTTCGTCGAGGGCGAGAGTACGTATTATCTCGCCGTCAACCGCAACAAGCGCAGCGTGACGATGAACCTGAAGCACCCGCGCTGCCGCGAATTGCTGCTCCTCATGATCCGCGACGCCGACATCCTGGTCGAGAATTTCAAGGTTGGGACGATGGAGCGGCTGGGCCTCGGGTACGAGGACGTGCTGCGCCCGCTCAACCCGCGATTGGTGTACGCATCGGTGACGGGCTACGGCCGGACCGGGCCGTACGCAGAGCGCCCCGGCTACGATTACATGGGGCAGGCGATGGGCGGCATCATGAGCGTCACCGGCGAGCCGAGCGGCGAGCCGATGAAGTACGGCGTCGCCATCGCGGACTTGACGACGGCGATGACCGGCTGCTCGGCCATCCTGGCGGCGATCCACCACCGGGACCGTGTGGGCACCGGGCAGCGGGTTGACCTGTCGCTTTTGGAGACGGTCGTCGGCTGGCTGATCCACCTGGCGACTGACTACTTCGCCAGCGGCCAACTCCCACCGCGCATTGGCAACAACCACAGCAGCATCGTGCCGTATCAGGTCTTCAAGGCCAGCGACCGGCACTTTGCGTTTGGGGCATTGAACGACCGCCAGTTCCGCGACTTTGCGAGGGTACTCGGGCACCCGGAGTGGACGAACGACCTGCGCTTTGCGACGAATCCCCAGCGCGTGGCGCACCGTGAGGAACTGGTGCCGCTGATCGAAGGCGTGTTGGCCGACCGTACGGCCAGTGCGTGGGTCGCTGCGCTGCTGGCGGTCGGGGTGCCGGCCGGGCCGGTCAACAACGTGGCCGAGGTGTTCGAAGACCCGCAAGTCCTGGCCCGCAACATGCGCATCGACGTGCCGCACCCGAAGCTCGGCAGTGTGCGGATGGCCGGCATTCCGTACAAACACGGCGACACACCTGCGACCGTCAGGCGGCATCCGCCGATGCTGGGCGAACACACCGACGAGGTGCTGCACGGGCTTGGTGTATCCGACGACGAACTGGCTCGATTGCGGCAGGAAGGCGCGCTGTGAGCGACGCCAGCGAGCGGTTCACGCACTGCCACAAGATCCGCGTGCGTTACGCCGAGACGGACGCCATGGGAGTGGTCTACTACGGCAACTACCTGACCTTCTTCGAGGTCGCGCGCGTCGAGTACCTGCGCGCGGCGAAGGTGGACTACCGCTCGCTGGAAGAGGCCAAAATGACCGGGGCGGTCGTCACCTCGCACGTCAACTATCACGCGCCGGCCATCTTTGACGACGAGTTGAGCCTGTGGTCGCGCTGTGTCTCGATGGGGAAGGTGCGATTCAAGATCGAGTACGAAGTGTGGCGCGAGGCTGACAGCACGCTGATCGCCAGCGGCTACACCGAGCACGCGCTGTTGTCCCACAGCAACCTGCGTCCGGTCCGTATCCCTGACTGGGTACGCCAGGGCATCGAGCGGTTCGAGGCAAGCGAGCGGCCCCAGGCACGTTCGCAGGCCATGCCTGAGGCCATGCTCCAGGCAACTGCCGACCGTGGCTAAGCATCGTCGCCAGCGTCGCGAGCGGCAGGATACCGGCACCCGTGAGCGCATCTCCCTGGAGTTGACCGGCGTCGCACACGGCGGCGAGGCCATCGGGCGGCACGACGGGCGCGTCGTCTTCGTGCCGTACGGCCTGCCCGGCGAGACCGTGGTGGCTGAGATCACCCAGAGCAAGCCGGACTACGCCCGCGCCGAGATCGTGGAGATCGTCACGGCGTCGCCAGACCGCGTGGCGGCCCCGTGCGCCTACTTCGGGACGTGCGGCGGTTGTCAGTGGCAGCACGCGGACTACGCGGCGCAGTTGCAGTTCAAGCGAGGCATTGTGGCGGAGCAGCTACGGCGCATCGGCCACTTCGAGGACGCCGAGGCACTGGTGCGGCCCACTATCGGCATGGCTGACCCGCTGCATTATCGCAACCATGCCCGATTCACGGTTGGGCGGCGTTTCGGCGAACTGTGCTTCACGAAGTCGGGCACCCGGCAACTACTTCGCATCGAGCACTGCTGGCTGATGCAGCCACCCATCGACGCGCTGGTGGCGCGGCTCCAGCGCCGGATGCCGGGCTTCAAAGCGCATCAGCTATCGATCCGGGTCAGCGCAACCACGGGAGACATCCTGGTCAACCCGGAGCTGCCACCGTTGCAGGACCGGGTGCCGGTCTCCGACGAGGAGTTAGAGCGGTTCGCGGACGCGGCTGGCCCGGTCATGCGCCCACACGCGCTTGGCCCGGCCCCGGAACAGCCGGTGGACGAGTACGCGGCGCTCTGGCCCGGCGACATCCCCTCGGGCCAGACCGATCTGCACGAGGATTTCCTCGGCCGCCGGTTCCGGGTGGCCGCGCCGGCGTTCTTCCAGGTGAACACCCGCCGCGAGCAGCGCGGCCCGGCGTTCCCGTCCCCGGAGATCGTCGCCCGCTTCGGAACACTGATCTCGCCGGACGGGCTGTCGATTGCGGAAGCGTTGGTCTTGCTGGGCATCGACGGGCTGGACCCACAGCCGGGCGATATCGTGGTGGACGCCTACTGCGGGGTCGGGACATTCGGGGCAGTGCTTGCGCCGTACGTGCGGGAGATTATCGGCATCGAAGAGTCGCCGGCGGCGGTGAAGGACGCGGAGTTGAACTGCCGCGATCTGCCGAATCTGCGCTTTATCGCCGGCAAAGTTGAGCATGTGCTGCCGTCGCTGCCCGACCGCCCCACGAAGGTGCTCCTCGACCCGGCCCGTGTGGGCTGCGAGCGCCCAGTGCTCGATGCCCTGATTGCCGCCGAGCTTGAGCGCATCGTCTACGTCTCATGCGAGCCGTCCACGCTGGCCCGCGACCTGGCAATCCTGCGCGAGGGCGGGTACACGCTGCAGTCGGTGCAGCCGCTGGACATGTTTCCGCAGACGTATCACGTAGAGTCTGTCGCATTGCTGACGCGCTGATACCGCAGTCATCGGCTGGTGTACGGCGGCTATGGCGACGAGGGCAATATGCCTGATCGCCCGCCGCCACAGTTGCCGCGCCACGCTCCAGCTAGATGGAAAAGTCCTGGCCGCGCCAGTGGGCCGGCTCCGCCTCGCGCGTGGCCGACGGCGGGGAAGCCGCGCCGTTGCTGACGCGGCGCTCCAGCGTGTTCACGCGGTCGAGCAGCGCCCGCAGCGTCGCCCCGATGGTGTCCGGCAGCATCCCGTGCTCCAGGTCCGGCGACTCGTTGGCCGGGCGGGACCGCATGACCACCTGCCCCGGCACGCCGATGACGACCGAGTTCGGCGGCACCGGCTTGACTACCACGGCGTTCGCGCCGATGCGGCTGTCTGAGCCGATCTCGATGGCACCGAGGATCTTCGCGCCGGCCCCCACGACGACCCGATCACGCACGGTCGGATGCCGCTTGCCGCGATGAGTGCTGACGCCGCCGAGCGTGACACCATGGTACAGAGTCACGTCCTCGCCGACCTCAGCCGTCTCCCCGATCACGACGCCCATACCGTGGTCAATGAACAAGCCAGGCCCGATCTGCGCCCCCGGGTGGATCTCGACGCCGGTCAGCCAGCGTGTGACCTGCGACACCAGGCGCCCGAGGAAACGCGCATCGTGGTACCAGAGCCAGTGCGCGACGCGGTACGCCCAGAGCGCGTGCAGCCCCGAGTAGAGCACCGCCACTTCCAGCCGGCTGCGGGCCGCTGGGTCGCGCGCATGTGCAGCCTGAATATCACGCCTGAACACGCGCACACTCAGGGAAGGCCGCCGTGCCTGCATGGCAGCGTGTTCGTGCAGGCGCTCGGCCTGTTGCGCCATCACGCGTCCGCGAGACCGGTGAAGAGCGGGGTGCTAAGGTACCGCTCTCCGAACGACGGGATGATGACGACGATCAGCTTGCCGGCGTTCTCCGGCCGGTTAGCAATCTGGAGCGCCGACCACACCGCCGCCCCAGACGAGATGCCGACCAGCAGCCCTTCTTCGCGGCCCATGCGGCGCGCAGTCTCAAACGCGTCGTCGTTCTTGACGCGGATAACCTCGTCATAGACGCTCGTGTCCAGCACGTCCGGCACGAATCCACCGCCGATGCCCTGGATCGGGTGCGGCCCCTTCGTCCCGCCGGAGAGGACCGGTGAGGCGTCTGGCTCAACCGCGATGGCCTTGAACGAGGGCCGACGCGCCTTCAGCACTTGCCCAATGCCGGTGATGGTCCCGCCAGTGCCCACGCCCGCGACCAGGAAATCAACCTGCCCGTCCGTGTCGTTCCAGATCTCTTCAGCCGTCGTTTTCCGGTGGATTTCCGGGTTGGCCGGGTTCATGAACTGCTGCGGCATGAAGTACTTCGGGTCAGACGCCGCGATATCCTCGGCGCGCTTGATCGCCCCGCCCATGCCCTCACTGCCCGGCGTCAAGATCAGGTCGGCACCGTAGGCCCGCAGCAGGATGCGCCGCTCCATGCTCATCGTCTCGGGCATCGTCAACACCAGCTTGTAGCCTCGTGCTGCGCAGACGAACGCCAGCGCGATGCCCGTGTTGCCGCTGGTCGGTTCGATGATGACAGTCTCCGGCTTGATCAAGCCGGCAGCCTCCGCCGCGTCGATCATCGAGACGCCGATGCGGTCCTTGACGCTATTTGCAGGATTGTAGAACTCCAGCTTCGCGACCACTGTCGCAACAGCACCCTCGGTCAGGCGGTTCAAGCGAACGAGCGGCGTGTTCCCCACCAATTGCGTCGCGTCGTCGGCGATCTTCATGCTGTTCTCTCTCCCTGATCCGCAACCCACCAGCAGCGTCGCGCGTCTTGTGACACCGCTCCCTACGGTATACGGTAGCAGGATTCGCTAGTGTCATCGAATTGTCGGACAGGCTATGCGCGACCACCCTCACGGCGCGCCGGCCTCATGTCAGCCGCGCGGACGTACCCCGCCTTGAAGCGCACGCGCTGACGCGTGACCGTCGTGCCAACCTGAATGGGCAGGTTGAGCGTCCGGGCATCGGCCAGGGACTACGGGGTCCGCGTGTCGGAGCCGCTGACACCGCGAAACGCATCGTGCGCCTCGGTCGTAGCACGATACTCCAGGTTCATAGCAGCATTGCGAGATGATTTGTGTGCGATGCAGCCAGAATTGGCCGGCAGACGTGGAATCGCCCCACCCAAAGCGGGTAGGTGCCTGCGACCGCCGGACGTGGTGCTGCACGGAAAAATGCACGTTGTCGTCGTTGAAGTGTCGGCGAGTTGACACGTCCGAAATGATCCGCTGGTTCGTGCCCTGCGTATATCTAGGTGAGAGTCCTGAAACGGGGGAGTCACCAGCGACTCTACTACTCTCGCACTAACAGGCACGGCGGGCCGCTTCAAGCAGCTACGCCGAAAGGAAAGGAACAACCATGCGAACCCTACGTGAGCTTGATGTCGACACTGAGATCATGAACGATCCGATGGAGATGGACGACCTGTCGAACCAGCCGCTCAACGACGAAGACAACTGATCGTCGCCCATCGCCAGATGGCTCGAAGCATGTGCCCGGCCTCTGCGGCCGGGCACATCTGCGTCAACCGCTCTCGTTGACCATCTGGCACGCGACTCTGCTACCGTGACAACTGATGCGACGGCACGAACCGGAGACAGTCTGGGCGGCGAGCGATCCGACGCACAGCCGACCACATGCGAGCCACGTCCCGTCCATCGTCATCGGCGCGGCGCTCTCGCTGACTGGACGATTCTCCTTGCAGGGCCGGCAAGCACAGCGCGGCCTGACGCTCTGGGCTGAGCAGGTGAACCGCGACGGCGGACTGCAGATCGGGGCTGGCGCAAGCCGGCACCGGGTCAGCTTGCTCATCTACGACGATGCCAGCCGCCGAGCCGCCGCCACCGCGCTGATCGAACAGCTGATCGTCACCGATCAGGTGATGCTGCTCTTCGGTCCGTATTCCAGCGTCCTGGCGCTGGCCGCCGCCGAGGTGGCCCACCGCCACGGCCGGGTTCTCTGGAACCACGGCGGATCGTCTGACGCCATTGCTGGGCGCGGCTGGCAGCGCATCGTCAATCTGCTCACCCCGGCCAGCCAGTACGCCGCGCCGGTGCTCCAGTGGGCTGCCGGGTTGCGCCAGGACGCCGGATTGCCTGCGCCGACGCTCGCCGTGGTGCGGGGAGCCGGGGGCACATTTCCGGCGGCGGTCGCCGCGGGTGCGCGTGCCGAGGCCGTCCGACTCGGGCTGTCCGTCGTCTTAGATGCTACCTATCCCGACGCAGACGACGGCTGGCCGGCCCTGGTGGCTACTCTCCGCGACCGGCGGCCTGACATCGTTTTCGGCGCCGGCACCACCGAAGCTGACATCGCGTTTGCGCGCGAACTGCGGCGGCAACACGCTGTCGCTCCAACAACCGCGCTGGTGGCGGCCCCGATCGAAGCGTTCCGTGCAGCCCTGGCCGACGACGCGGATGGCTTCTGTGGCCCGAGCCAGTGGGAGCCGAGCGCCGACGACCGGCCAGACATCGGCCCGACGTCATCAGCCTTCGCCGCCGCGTTCTTCGCCCGCTTCGGTGTGATCGCCGACTATCCGGCAGCGCAGGCATTCGCGGCCGGGCTGCTGGCCGCCCACTGCGCCGAGCAGGCCGGCACGTGCGACGACGCAGCCCTCTGGGAGGCGGCGAGCGACCTCAACCTGACTACCTGCTACGGCCGCTTTCGCCTCGACCGCCTGACCGGCCAGCAGATCGGCCACGCGATGTCGCTCGTCCAATGGCAGCACGGCCAGAAGGTCCAGGTCGGGCCGCCACCCACGAACGGGATCGTCAGGGTCGGGCCGGGTGCGTAAAGGAGACCAAGGCTCATGAGGACCGGTCGTCAGCGACGGGGCCAGTGGAACTCGCGGCCGCCTGGCACGAACCTACTTCGTCATGACGGTTACGGGTGGCATCCGTACGCCATCGCCGCGCACGACGCGCTCCAGGCACTCGCAGCTCGTCATCAGGCCCGTACCAGTTGCGGGAGTCGCAGGTAGCCGCGTGGCTTCGTGGGCCAGCCCCACCGACACGCTCCACGGCACGACGGCGTGCCGTAACAGGACACTCCCGCCGCGATCTGCCGCCCGCGACCGCCCGAGCACCGTCAGCGCAGCTTCGAACAGCCGCCAGCGCTGGACGACCTCATGATGGCCCGCTAGCGGTTCCGCCAGGGCGTGCGTCCAGCCTGAAGCATCGGCCTCGTCGCGCACCTCAGCCGTCCACGATGCCCACAGTTCAGCCGGCACGAACGACGGCCGCTCCGGCCCGCTCGTTCGTCCGTTCGTGCCACGGCACTGGTCGCCCGGAGCCGTCTCCGGCACGTGGTCCAAGCACAGGTACAGTCCGTGCGCCCAGATGCCCGGGGGCAGCGCCGCAGTCGGGTGGTCAGCGTCTAGCGTGGCGGCAAGCAGCACGTTGCGCGGCCAGGGAGACGCTGCGAGCGGCGCGTAGCGTGGGTCGTCGGCAAGGCCCGCCGGCAGGAAGCGGTCG
>JBBQBU010000008.1:0-28234 GCA_038318015.1 Chloroflexota bacterium
GCCATGTCGATAGCTCAACTCAAATTGCGGCCAGTTGTTCGGAATCGTTGGGTCCAACTGGAAATGATCGCCCAGGACGTGCAGGCCCAGGATCGACTCGAGCGCGACGCGGTACATCCAACCGGCCGAGCCGGTGTACCATGTCCAGCCCCCCCGCCCGAGATGCTGAGGTGCGGCGTACACGTCCGCCGCCACGACGTACGGCTCGACTCGGTATCGATCGACCTCATCTGGCGTGCGCGCATGGTTGACTGGATTGAGGAGGCCAAACAATTCGACCGCGCGCGTTCCATCACCCAGTTGGGCTGTGGCCAGCACGGTCCACAGCGCCCCATGCGTGTACTGGCCGCCGTTCTCGCGCACCCCAGGGACATAACCTTTGATATAGCCGGGATCGTGCGCGCCGGCGTCGAAAGGCGGCGTGAGCAACAGGATCAAGCCATCCTCGGCTCGAACCAGACGCTCGTCGAGTGAGTTCATCGCCGTGCGCGCGCGGTTCGGATCGCCCACACCCGAAATTACTGCCCACGACTGGGCGATCGCGTCGATCGTACACTCGTCGCCTGACGACGATCCAAGGGGCGTGCCGTCGTCGAAGTAAGCGCGGCGATACCAGGCGCCATCCCAGGCCTGTTCGTCGGCCGTGCTGCCAAGCCGTTGCGCCAATGTCCGGCACCGCGCCGCCCGTTCGACGTCTCCACGTCGCTCGCAAATCGGAGCGAAACGGTTCGACACGTCCGCCAGGAACCAGGCCATCCAGACGCTCTCGCCGCGCCCTGCCTCACCCACGCGATTCATGCCGTCGTTCCAATCGCCGTTGCCCATCAACGGCAGGCCGTGTGGCCCCTGGGTCGTACCTCGGTCCAGCGCCCGCAGACAGTGCTCGTACAACGTCGCCTGCGTGGCCGAGACGGTGGGGATTCCGAACACCTCATGCTCGTCCGGGGCCAGTAGCCGTGATTCGATGAACGGGACCGATTCGTCCAAGACGGCGACATCGCCTGTGGCCGCCACGTAGGCGGCGGTGACATACGGCAGCCAGAGCAAGTCGTCCGAACAGCGGGTGCGAACCCCCTGCCCGGTGTCGGGGTGCCACCAGTGCTGGACGTCCCCCTCCAGAAATTGGCGCGCGGCCGCTCGCAGGATGTGCTCCCGGGCGATGCCGGGAGCGGTGTAGAGGAATGCCATGACATCCTGGAGCTGATCTCGAAATCCGTACGCCCCGCCAGACTGATAGAAGGCGGAGCGAGCCCAGACCCGACAGGCGAGATTCTGGTATGGCAGCCATCGGTTCACCATCACGTCCAGTGCCCGATCCGGCGAACTGACCTGGACGACACCGAGAAACTCGTCCCACCATGCGACCACGGCATCGAGCGTGGCCCTGGCCGCGGGTGGTTGACGATACGTCTGAACCAAGTCCCGCGCGTGTGCTTCGTCGCGAGCCTCCCCGAGCAAGAAAACCAGTTCGCGGGTCTCGCCGGCGGCGAGATCGGCCATGACCTGGATTGCCCCGCACGGATCGACCCCGGCCCCGAGAGACCATCCCAGCGTGCCGGTGCTCAAGGCGACAGGCGAAGATCGCCTCCCGTTCCGTCCGAGGAATGCCGCCCGATCTGCCGTGGCACCGAGCGGGATCTCGCTGGCGGCCAGGAAGGCGACTCGTCCGCTTGTGTCCGCATAGCGATTTCTCGCGAATACAATCCCAGTGGCGGCATCGTATTCCGCGACGACATGTGCGGCAGCGCGCTCGCGAATAGTCCCGAGGATCCATTCCACGTACAACGTCACGGTCAGACGCCGTGGCCGACCGGACACGTTGCGTAGTCGGAGACCACGAATTTTCACGGGGTCTTCGAGTGGCACCAAGAGCGTAAGATCCGACTCCACGTCGAATGCCCGATGCTCAAAGCGCGAGTACCCCTGGCCGTGGCGCACGCGATAGGGTCCGCCGCTCGGGCTTGGCAGGGGCGTGGGTGACCAAGTCTCGCCCGTCTCGTCATCGTGTAGGTAGAGCGCCTCTCCGGCCGGATCTGAGATCGAGTCGTTCGACCATGGGGTGATTCGATTCGCCTGGCTGTTGCCTTGCCACGTAAAGCCCGACCCACTTTCCGAGATCAAGAACCCGAAGCCCGCGTTCGCGATGACGTTGATCCAGGGCGCGGGCGTCGTTTGGCCGGGATTCAGGTCGATCACGTACTCGCGGCCATCCAGCGTGAAGCCGCCCAGGCCATTGGAAAATTGCAAACCGAGCGGTTCAAGGAAGGGCACCGACTCCGCGGACGGGCTATGAGGCGTGCGACGGACCGGTAGCTGCGGTGCCGGGGCGTCATCATGGGCGCGCGTCGATTGGCGGGCGAGTCGGCCCTGGCTGGTCGAGAGCACGATGCGCGCGACCGCCAGCAGCAGGGCGCGATCCTCCTCGGGGATCTGATCGGCCCGCCGGACGAATACGCCGCCGGGCTGATCGAGATGCCCCTGAGCCGGGCTGCTGCGCACCATCCCGAGAAGTAGTTCTTGGAGCGGCTGGAGGTATCCACCGGGATCCTCATTCAGGATCACAAGATCAACCGATAAGGTGTTTAAGCGCCAGAACTCGTGGGCGAGCAGCAACTCCTGGACCAGCTCCGTCGCGGCCGGATCGTCAACCCGCACGATGAGGATTGGGCGATCGCCAGAGATGCCGTAGGTCCAGAGGCTCGACTGACCGCGCACATTGCGGGAGATGATGTCGGCCGGTGAGCGCCGCGCCGGATCGTTGAAGATGAGTGAGCTGGCCAGATCCTGGAACCGGTGGGCCTGCTCGGCCGAGAGATTGAGGTGTCGGAGCTCCACGCGTGCGTCCGTCCAGGCCAGCTCGAACGTACGTGCCACCGCGCGAGGATCGGCAAACGTATCGGCCAACTCAAGCGCCCGGTCGCGAGATTCCGCGACAGCAGTCGTGAAGCTGATGCTGGCACGTCCGCCCGGCGAGAGCGTGGTCACGCGTCGCAGGCTCAGGGCCGGATCGAGCACCGCCCCAACGGTGTTCGAGAGGGGGACGCCCCGTTCCAGTGCGACTGGATCGGTGGCGTCGCGTCCACGACCGAGGAATCCCACCCGGCTCGTCTCGTAGTCGATGTGCGGGGCCCACTCGCCCTCGACGGCACTCACGTGCACGAGCCAGATCCGCGCCTCGCTGGCGCTGCGCGGTCGCCGCGTGCAAAGGAGCGCCCCCTGCTCCGCGATCAGCTCGGTCTGGACGAACAGGCCGCCGAAGGCCTGGTGGGCAAGGTCTGCAGCCTGCGGCGCCAGCGCGATCTCCGCGAAACTGGTGAGCTCGAGCGTGAGCGTCGAGGGGCCGAGGTTCGTCAGCGTGATGCGGCGCACCTCGGCGTCGGACTCGGGTGAGACGGTCACCTCCGTCAGCGTCTCGATGTCTCCATCGCGCCGCCGATAGCGGGCGGCTTCCGGACTGTACACGACATGGTACTCGTCCGGCCGGATCAGCGTCGGTTGGAACGTCGTCGACCACGCGCGCGGGTGAGACGGCGTTCCAGCCGGCTCGCCACCGCCCTCCGACAGTGGCCGGACGTAGCAGAACGTGCCGCCTCGATCAAGCGTCGCGTCCTCGCGCCAACGCGTAATTGCCAGATCCCGATACGTGCTCATGCCGGCTCCCGACGCGGTCAGCACGACGGAATAGGTCCCGTTCGACAGCAAGATCGTGCTCGGTATTGGCGCGTCGAGCCGAGCGATCCGATCAGTCGGTCCCAGGTCGGTCTGGGTCGTCACCTGCGGTGCCGTCTCGTCGACCCGAGGCGCGGTCAGCTCGATTGGGCCGGGGACCCGTTCCTGGAGCAGCAGTTCGGTCGCGCGGATGCGGGGGTCGGCGTGGAATCGGCGGACCATCGGCTCGCCGTGCAGCACGTTGTCTATCGCCAGCAGGCTCATCCCCTGGTGATGCGCCATGAACGATCGCACGATGACGGAGCGCCGGCCGGGCGGGATACGAGCCGCCGTATAGTCAATCGACTCGAAGAAACCGTAGCGCCCATCCATCCCTTCGGCCGCGAGCGCACGCAAGTTTCCCACCGCAGCCGAGGGATCGACCATCAGCGCCATGACCGTGGAGTACGGCGACACCACCAAGTCCTCGGCAAGGCCCGATTTGAGTCCGAGGCCCGGTACCCCGAAGGCTCGATACTGGTAGTTCAAGGCAAGGTCGAGGGTGTTATATGCCGACTCGGAGATGCCCCACGGCACTCCTCGGCGAGACCCGTATTCCACCTGGCGAGCGACCATCGCGTCGTAGGTCTCATCAAGCAGGGTCCCTTCGTACCGTCGCATGACCAGCAGCGGCATCAGGTACTCGAACATCGTGCCGCTCCAGGAAACCAGCGCACGGCCACGTCGGGTCGGGGCGAGCTGGCGGCCGAGGCGGAACCAATGTGCCTGCGGGACCTGGCCCAACGCGATCGCCACGAGACTTGCGAGTCGGCACTCGGAAGCGAGCAGATCGTACGACGAGCCGTCCAACTTCCCCGTCACGACGTTCAAGCCGATCGAAAAGAGGCGCAGATTCTGGTCATAGACGAGGCCGAAGTCAGTACCTTCAGCGAACGCGACCGATCGAGCAGCCAGATCATCCATGCGTGCGATGAGGGAGGTCGCCCTGTCGGCAGCTTGTACCAGGGCGGCACGTACGGCGGGAAGATCCCGCCCCGGAGCACTTGCCTGCGCGAGGACCGGCTGGAGCGGGCCACCGCGTGGTGCACTCCCTGCCTCGTCCAGGGCGGCGATGGCTTCTGAACAGCGAACCGTCACGTCGGCCAGACTGGAGGGCTCGACGTCTCCGATGGAACGCAAGATCGACCGAACTGCGTCGTCGAGACCGTCCGACGCAAGGAGTGCCGTCCAGGGAGCCAGTGCGTCAAGTTCATCGCGCGTGTTTCGCGCGAGGGTGGCGATCTCGCCCGCCCAGTAGCGAGCATCGCTGGTGCGGTCGGCACCTCTTGCCCGACCGGGCCCAGCCTTCGGCTCTTCTGCCGCTTCGATGTCCGAAGTCAGCCGCTCGGCGCAGGCCACCAGCGTTCCAACCAACGAGCGCCACTCGACGAGCGTATGTGGTGGGTCAACGCTCGATTGCATGAGGACCTCGGCCAATTCATCAACCGAGGGAGGCCGCTTCACCGCCGTCGTCGGCGCGAGTAGCTCTTGGAGCAGGTCGAGCGCGTCCTCCAGCGCAAGGAGCAGGCGGGGGCTGATCAGCGGTGCCCGCACCACGTCATCGCATCCTCTGGCCAGGGTCAACAGGTGACCGGCCAGATTGCCGCTGTCAACCGTCGAGACGTACTGGGGCTGGAGCGACGCGAGGGTAGCGGTGTCGTACCAGTTGTAAAGATGCCCTCGATACCGCTCCAGTCCTTCGAGCGTTGTGATGGTGTCGTCGAGCCGATCCGCCAATTCGGTCAGGCCCAGGTAGGAGAAGTCGCGCGCAGCCACCACGGACAACAGGTACAGCCCGATGTTGGTCGGCGAAGTCCGATGGGCCAGGACTCCCCGCGGATCCTCCTGATAATTATCCGGCGGCAGCCAGTGGTCGGCCGCGGTCACGAATGTCTGGAAGAATCGCCACGTCTTGCGGGCCGTTCGGCGGACCAGGCGGGTGTCCTCGGCGGCCAGTCGTCGCATCGGCGGAGGAATCGGGCGGCTGATCCGGTCAGCGACGGCGGGTGAGAGAAGCCAGAGAACGATGAACGGCAGCGCAATCGGAAGCACGGTCGGCCGGACTGTAATCACGACTATCAGGACGATCAGTGTCAGTACTGTCGTGCCCCACATTCGGCGCCAGAGTGCGCCGGCTCCCCGCGCGGCATCGGCACGGCGTTCGGCCTCGGCGGCGGTTTCCCACTCCAGGAGGCGGCGGCGGGTCATAACGAGGCGCACGAGCGTCCGCACGATAGCATCAAGCATTGACAATGCCTGATCCGGCAGGAATGTGATCCCGAGCAGCACCCGCTGGAGGTTGGTTCGCAGATCTCCCCAGAACCCCCGCAGGTAACTCGTCAAGCCGACATCGTCGGCACGCGCCATCGCAGTGGCGACGTGGGCGAAGATCGGGAACGCGAGCGCGGACAGTGCGATCGCCGTCCATAGCAGCGGCGGACCCGGCAGGACCGTCCATCCGACCACGAGGAGCCCTAGGATGGCAGGCGCGAGCAGGCTGCGCCGCAGGTTGTCAAACAGCTTCCACCGTCCGATCGTCGGTAGATCGTTCGGCCGCCATCCGTCAATCGACGGCACGTGGGGCAATAGCCATGGCAGGAGCTGCCAGTCGCCGCGAACCCAACGATGCTGCCGTCCGGCGTAGACGGCATAGTGGGACGGAAAATCGTCCAATAGCTCCACGTCGCTCGCCAGCCCTACGCGCACGAACAGCCCCTCGATCAGGTCATGGCTCAGGAGGCGATCCGTCGGGAACCGTTCGGCCAGTGCGGCCGTGAACGCATCAAGGTCGTAGATCCCCTTGCCGTAATAATTGCCCTCACCGAAGAGGTCCTGATAGATGTCCGAGACGGCGGTCGTATAGGGATCGAGTCCGGTGTTACCGGTGAAGATCCTCGCGAAGAACGAGCGACCGGCACTCACCAACGTCGTGCTGACGCGGGGTTGGATGATTCCGTACCCCGCGACTACCCGACCTCGCCGTGCATCCACGTAGGCACGGTTCAGCGGGTGCGCGATCGTCTCGATCAACCGACGCGCGGCATCTCGCGGGAGTTGGGTGTCGCTATCCAGGGTGATGACGTAGCGGACGCCCCGGAGGCCCTGCTGGTCGCCGACGACCCGGACAACGCTGGTCCCCTCCTCGCCGTGCAGCAGTCGGTTGAGCTCGTCCAGCTTGCCCCGCTTGCGCTCCCACCCCATCCAGGTTCCCTGGCGCGGGTTCCAGCATCGAGGGCGGTGAAGCAGAAAGAATTGCGTGTTCCGCCCGTCGGCGTAGCGACGGTCGAGCGCTTCGAGCTCACGTCGTGCCAGGTCGAGCAGCGAAGCATCCGACGGAAGCTCTTCTCGCTCGGCGTCAGGAAAGTCGGTGAGCAATGCGAACCGAAGATTCGGATCCTGGTTTGCGAGGTACCGAATCTCCAGATCGGCGACGAGTTTCCGAATCGACTGCGGCCCGGTCAGGAGAGTCGGCACGACCACCAGCGTGCGGCAGGAGTCCGGGATGCCTTCATCGAACTGGAGCTTTGGCAGTACGCGCGGGCTGAGAAGTGTGGTGATGTCGAGGTTCACCAGGCTGACGGCAACTTCACTGGCCGGCAGCAAGAGCAGGATGCCCAGGAGTGCGAGGCGCCAGGGTTCGACCCCGACATCCTGTGCAAGGACGATCGGCGCGACTATCGCCAAGAGTAAGAGGAGGCCGATCGACCCGAGGTACACGCCGGTAGGGCGGGACAGCATCGCCCGACGGATTCGCTCGCCGATCGACGGGCGGTATCCAAGCTCGGCCTCGAGTGCCGCGCGGCCGGCGTCGATGAGGAAATAGCCGACGTGTCGACGGCGCTCAGCAGCGACGTCGGAATTGGACTGCGCCTTTGCGCGTGCCACGGCGCGCTTGGCCACGTCGACCTCGGCCACACCACTTCGCTCGGCCAGTCGCTCGACTTGGTGACGGTAGGTATCGCGAGTCGGAGGGTCCATCTCAGTATAGGCGCCTGCGGGGTCGGCCCGCAGTTCGTGGTCAACCAGACTGGAATGCTCGAAAAAATCAGTCCAGTCGAGCGCTCCGATCAGGCGCATACTCGTGATCGAGTTCCCGACCGAAACCTGGTTGACGGCTTGGCGGTGGCGCTCGCGGCGCGTGACCTCTTCCGCCGAACTGCCCGCCTCGACCATCCGGTCCTCGATCCAGGCGAGCACCGGCCCCATGGGAAGATCCTCGTCACGTACGCGCTTGAGCAGTTCGACGATGAAACCGTCGCACAGCGGAGGACCGTCGGTCGCCAACTCCGCGAGGATCACCACCGCGTGGGAGGCCCGCTCACGTGCGCTGGCGAAGAGGCGATCCGCCCAGTGATCCGCGAGGGCACGTTCGGTCCGAGCGGAGAGCTCCTGGTACGCCAACCGCCGAACGTTCTCGACGAGTCCGAGTCGAAGCATGATGGGCACGGCCCAGAGTTCGCCGATGGTGAGCGGGGCCACCCCCTGGTACCGCTGAATGTACTGGAGGAGGTTCTCGCGGTCGAGGCGAGCGTCGGTGTGGGCGAGGAAGTCGAGCGCGATTGCATACACGCGCGGGCAGCCGGCCCCTGGCCCTTCGGTCAGCCGCGGCAGCCGAGCGAGGTAGCCGGCGGGAAGATCCTCGATGATCTCGCGCAGCTGCTCCTCGACGACGTGGTGGTTGTCGAGCAGCCACTCCTCTGCCGGGGCCAGGTTGCGCCGCTCACGCGCAACAGCCTCTATGGACGCATACGCACGCCGAACCTCGTCGCGAGTTTGCCGGAACTCATCAAGGAGCGGGCGAAGCGGGCCGGCCGGTCGCGCACCGACGTGGCCGGCCGCGAGCGCGGCTGCGTGTTCGGCCAGATGCGGGAGGCTGTAAATCTCCCCTGTTGATGGGTGCTGCGCCGCCGCAGTCGCCTCGTCGGACACCGTCACCAGGCGTGGCGAGCCGGAGCGTCATCATCGTTCGGCGCTCCAAAGTCCAGGCGATAGTCCCGAGTCACGGGGAATTCCACCGTCTCTCTCTGGTGTGCCCAGCATGCGGGTACATGATCCATGTGAACGAGGGATGCTATATCGACGCCACCATCTCGACTGCTCCGCGCTCGATGCGGTGAAGCCAACCACCGCTCACGACTGGCCAATCACACACGACGTTCAGGCACCGAGCGAATTCGCCATCCTCATGGACGCTGCACTCGGTGATCCCATCGCAGGCCGGGCAAGGTTTTGCCGATGATACTTCGATCCATCCATCGGTATCCGCCGCACTATCGTACCGTAACACCGCTACCTCCTCGGGTACGCAACGACCAGCATCCTGGCGATGTCACGTGACCCATGTAACCCGAGCCATCGGGGACGCACTCCTGTTCGAAAACACAGCACCGTGCGTTCGGGGACCCTGGTTAGCTCCTGCGATGAAGTCCCTTCGTGAATGTCCGGCCGGCTCACATCCCAGCTGCGATGTCCCGCCCGACGCCGCCCTACACGTCCTCGTGAGCCCCATCGGTCACAATGCCGATCACTTGGGTAGGCCCACATGTGTAAGCCTACACCGTAGACGAAACGCAGGCGGCGTGCCAGTGTACTTCAACGCACCTCTCCCCTGGCAGGAAGGCAAGTGTTACAGCGGCGCCTTCGTCTCCTGCCGTGGGGGCCGGGCGCTCCGAGAAGGTACTAGGATCCCGCTATGATCGGGCCGGGGGAAACGTTCGCACCTGGGAGGGCTCAGACTTCGGTTGCCCGAGTCTCATCGTCAGTCACTTCATAGGTGCACTGCCCCCATCGGGCGGGCTCCAAATCTTCGGGCGGTACCAGTGTGGCGCACGCTGATTCGTCACACATTGGGCGAGCGGGGAGAGCCGAGAGGGCAGCGATAACGACGATCATTCACTGGGAGCGCAATCGCGGATGCAGTTTGGCCCTTACTCCATAGCCTTCATGGGCATGATTGTCCGTCCATGATAAACGATGGTGGTTCAACCGGGAGCACGCCCGAGACGGTGGCCGACTCACGGGTCGCCGTGACCGCCACCTGCAGTGCCTCCAGTGCCATCATCCGCTTCTCGGTGTCGGCGTTGTCGAGCCAGCCCCTCACGAGGGTGCACGCGCGGTTCAGCATAGCCGGGTCGATCTGGCGGTCGTCAATCATCTCAACGGGCGAGATGGCAGTGAGCCGGTCTTCCAGTACGCGGCGCCGCCGGCGCAGATCATCGCCTTCGCTTCGGACGGTGTCGCCGTCGATCTCGCCGAAAGTGTAGAGGCGAACGAGGCGCTTCTCGCGGTCCTTTAGGCTGGCAACCTCGCGCTCCAGCCGTGCCCGCTCCTCGGCATGGTCCGGCTTCTCATCCCCTGCGCGGGCACGCTCGTATTCGGCGTAGACTACGGATGGACGGGACAGCACCGCCGTCACCTCCCGCCAGATGCCCCCTTCCAATTCGACGGCCCGGACGTAGCGACCGTCGCAGCGCCGGCCGCTCAGACGGTCGTACGCGAAGCGGCAGCGGTAGTACGGGTACGGCTTGCCCTTGACTTTCAGCGTCTGGCCGACCATCGCGGCTCCGCAGACGCCGCAGGTCGTCCGCCCGCGCAGTTCATAGGGACGGGGTCGGGGACTTGCGGGCCCGCTCCGGGTCGGTGAGGATCGCCTGCACGCGCTGCCAAAGCGTCTCGTCCACGATCTGCGGCGACGCGCCAACGATCTCGACGTGATCCTCGACCGTACGCTCAACCTGCTTGCGGTGCATCCGTCCGTCCTTGCCGCGCGCCTTCGTCCAGCGCGTGCGACGATAGACCAGCCGTCCCACGTAGGACTGGTTCTCCAGAACCCGGCGGACCCCGATGGGGTACCAGTGCCCGCCATCGAACGTCGTGATGCCGTCATGGATCAACTCGGTGCAGACGCGGTCGAAGCTGCGCACGTCGGTGTAGCGGGTGAAGATGCGGCGGACGACCTCGGCCTGGAACGGCTCGATCTCGCGCTGGCCGGTAGACGGGTTGTACATGTAGCCGTAGCAGCCCCGGCCGAACGCCTGCGGGATCTTGCCCGACTTGGCGCGCTCCAGCTTGCCCCGCATAGTCCGCTCGACGATCTTCTCGCGCTCGACCTCGCCGATGAAGGCACGCGCTGCCAGGATGAAGCGGCCGATCGCGGAGTCCTCGAACCGCTCGGTGACAAACTCAAGGTGGGCACCGGCCTGCTGGACCTCGTCGAACAGGACGCCGATCTGATTCTGGTTTCGCGACAGCCGATCCACGGCGTAGGCAAGCAATACGTCCGCGCCGCCCTCGCGCAAGAGCCGCCGCACGCGCTCGATGCCCGGACGGTCGAGCGAGAAGCCGCTGGCAGCGTCGCGCACGGACTCGATCACCACCCAGCCCTGCGCCCTCGCAAAGTCGAGGCAGGCGCGCTCCTGGGTTTCGAGCGACGTACCGTCCCGCTCCTGAGCGTCTGTTGAGACTCTGGCGTAGGTAAGAGCACGCATGTGTTGCCTCCGTAGCTTGCGACTGGTGCCCTGTCAGCGGCTCAGCCACGTCTCGAACTCCTCGGCAGCCTTGAGCACGTCGTCAGCCGTGCTGTCGGGGCGGTTGGAAGCAAATTGGATCGCCTCGCGCAACGCAGTGAGCCGGCGATCAGGAGCCTGTTGGGCACTCTCGCCAGAGGCGCCTGTGCCCGAGTCGCCAAGCTGCGATGACCTGAATCCCTCTTCGCTGGTGATACTGTATGGCTCGAATCCGAACCGTCGAAGCACCGCGTTGGCCTGGTGTGATGTGAAATCGTTGAACCCGGTAACCCGAGCGACGACCTGCTTCGGTGGATACAGCGTGCCGTCCATGTTCACTGCCCAAGTTTGCAGCGGCTTGGGGCGCTCGCCACTAACAGCAGTGATGAAATCCTGACGTCGCTTCCGAAAGCTCCGACCTGACAATCTGAAATCCTTCTCGGCGCCGTCGGAGTGAATCACGACCATCCTCCTAGATGTCTAGTATACCAACCATACTTCCTACTATCATTCCTGTCAACATCGGTCCAGCATCTCTCGGACGACACGTTGAGCGTCGAGAGCCGCGTGGTGTTGCAACAACCGATCGACGCTGCGAACCCACGCCAGCCCAAGAACGGCTGCGATCTCGTGATCGGAAAGTCCCTGGCTCCGCAACCAGTGAGCGCAGGCTGCACGGAGCGCCGTCGACTCGACCGGTGGCAGTCCCGCCCGTCGGCACGCATCCTGGAGAACGTCCCGAGCAGCCTGATAGCTGAGCCGATGACCCGGTGATCCTCGAACACAGAAGACCGGTCTGCAGAGAGACTCGACGGTGCCTCCGATCGCACAGGCTAGCGCCTCGACGGCGTCAGCGGCCGGTCCGGACAACAGTAATCGGAAGTGCCGGCCACCGCGCACCACGGACGCCACGAGACCATAGTGCCCGCTCTGATGACAGATCGCCCCAGCACAGTCGGACGATGGCTTCGGGAGGCAGACCCGTGAAACAGTGAAGCGCGATGAGAGCGCGGTCTCGAAGTGACTGTCCGCTGTCCTTCGCACCGGCAGCATCGACGGTGTGCCTGAGGTCGGCGGCGTTGTCCGGGCGTGCCGGCCACGAGCGTGGACCGCATCTGGTACCGGCACGCCTTCCAGCCCTTCCGTGCGCCGCCCAGCGCAGCCAGTCGACGGAAGTACGCGCTCAGCAGGAGATCGTCGGCAGGCGGCGTGCTCTGCTGCTTGGCGTCTGCCCGGGACCGCCGTCGAGTCAGCCATGGCGATGCTGCCGCGATTCCGGGGAGCGCGAGCTGATGCACGGCTGGCTCGTGGGCCGGCTCCGGTCCGTCCGACCGCAGATCACGACCGGCGAACCGCAGATCACGGCTTGGTAGCCAAACGAGAGACCGTCGGGCGAGTAGTCGTGCCCCAGGTTGACGATGTGGAGGCTGAACAGCTTCCAGGTGATCTTGAGCGGCGTTTGCGCCGCGACCTGGCGAATCCAGAGCGCCGAACGCCAAGCCCAGGGACAGGACGGGCTGGTGTAGATGTCAATCTCCGTGGTCTGAACCATGAACGCCACCCCACAACGATCAGATGTATCTGGCGTACATCATTGTTGACTGATTGGTCAACATGCGTGGTGGGGTGGCGTCCTGTGGATCAGTCGGCGTCGGGGCGCTCTCCAACGACCAGGTTGAGGGTGGCCGCAGCTGGCGGGAAGCAGGTGGTCGCGCTGCACACCTGGTATGCGACGGTCACCCGGATCGTCCGGTTCCCAGCCGGATCCCCCCGATTCATGATGAACTCGACCGGGACTGTTAGGCGCACGCTGCCCTCGTAGACCCAGAACTGTTCGTCCAGCCCCTCCACGCGGAACGAACTGGCGGGCGGTAGCGTCGGCTGGCCGATCTCGGCCGGCTCGGCCTCCACGGTGAGGCTCAGCGCGGTGTAGCCATCAGGCACCGGCGAGGCATACAGGTGGTACCCCTGAGCCACGGTCAGATCGACCATTAGGTGCAGCCGCTGATAGCGAAAGTAGGTGGGCGAATCGAGGTGCGCGCGGATCTCAACCTGTGGTTCCCCGAGCGTCGCATCTGGCAGCGTCTCGCCAGGCAGACCGGCTCCCAACACCTGAGCCAGCAGATCGCGCCCGGACTCCCGCACCCGGTAGTTTCGCTGGAACCGACGTTCGCTTACGATGCCGTCCTGATCCAGCACAAATACGCCCGGATAGCAGACTCCGCGCTGGTCGTCTCTGACCCCCACGCCAAACTGGGCCTGGTGGGCGTCGAGATCTTCGTCCAGTATCCTCAGTGCCCTGATGGCGACGCTCCCCTCATCGGCGAGCAGTGGGTAGGTGATAGCATGGCGCGCACTGAAGTCGCGCAGCGTTTCTACGGAGTCGTAGCTGATGGCAAAAAGCGTGACGTCATGCGCATGAAGTCCTTCAAGAATCCCTTGCAGCTCGACCAGCTGCACTTTGCAGTAGGGTCACCATCTGGCACTGCGGTGGAACACGATGATGGCCCGCCGGCCGCGCCGTACCTGATGCAGGTCAACGGGGTGGCCTGTTTGATCCGGCAGAACCACATCCGGAAACCGCTCACCGAGCTGCGGTCCAGCCTGGGTGTAGTCCCGCTCTCCGTGCTCCGTCACGCGATGCTCCCCTCGCTCTGCGCGAGTTCCTTCTGGGTCGGGGCCGCCCCGATCAGCGCCCGCGCGTGCGTCGCGAGGTGCGCGATCACGCCGGCATCGTTGTGCGTCTTTGCCAACACGAGCGCGCCCTGGAAGTACGCCACGAGCGCCTGTGCCGTGTCCCGGACATCGATCGGTCCCAGGTCACCCCGAGCCACAGCGTCCGTGAGCGCCTGCTCAAAATACTCACGGTAGCCATCGAAAATGGCGCGGATCCTGTCCCGAACGGGCTCGTCCACGGTGGACAGTTCCAACGCGAGGTTCCCGAACGGGCAGCCCAGCACGACGGGTACTCGGTGGATCTCCGTCACCCGCCCGAAGAACCGGTCAATGCGCTCTAGCGGCGGAATGTCGGCCTGGAACGCAGCATCAAGGACGTTGGCCCGGGCGCGCTCCCACTGCTCGTCCAGCACGGACAGGATCAACTCCCGCTTGGACGGGAAGAAGTAGTAGAAGCTGCCCTTGTTGATGCCGGCTGCCACGCACAGATCATCGACACTCGCTGACGCGTAACTCCGGGCGTGAATCAAGTCACGAGCGGTTTCAAGAAGTCGCCTGCGCGCCGTACTAGGACGTCCCATGCCTACCTGACCAGTTTTTAGTTGACTGGTCGTATAGTACCATGCTGTGAGAGCGCCGGACGCGGTCGTTCGGTCGGTGCACGGCAGCGTCTGTGTATCGATCTTGCTGGCTGGATCTGGATGGGAGTGCGGCGGTTTCGCTCGGGCCGTGTCGGGTAGCCACGTCGTTTCGGTGGGAGAGTTCGCGATGAACCACGTCCTGGTGTTCGATGTTAATGAGACGCTGCTCAACCTCGCGGCGCTCGATCCGCTCTTCGCGCGAGTCTTCGGCGACGGCAGTTTCCGTCGACTGTGGTTCGCGCAGATGTTGCAGAACGCGCTCGTCTCGACGGTCACCGGCGTGTATGCTGATTTCACGGCTTGTCAGGAAGCGGCGCTGGCGATGTTGGCCGAGCGCCAAAGCGTGGCGGTCGCTGCGACAGACCGGCAGGCGGTCATCGACGGAATGCGACGCTTACCGGCCCATCCGGATGTGCGCATCAGCCTGGAGCGTCTGCGAAGCGCTGGATTCCGATTAGCGACTTTGACGAACTCCACGCTAGAGGTAGCCGAAGCGCAGCTCGCGTACGCGGGCATTCGTGACCTGTTCGAGCGGGTGCTCTCGGCAGATACGGTGCGGCGGCTCAAGCCAGCGCGGGAGCCGTATGCGATGGCCGCTGAGCAGCTCGGGGTCCCACTCGGTGGTGTGCGCCTGATCGCAGCACATGCGTGGGACATCGCTGGTGCGTTGCGTGCCGGCTGCGGGGCAGCATTTGTTGGCCGCCCCGGCATGGTGCTCGACCCATTGATCTCACCACCGGACGTGGTCGGCAACGATCTCCACGACGTCGCTGACCAGATTCTGGCACTCGAATCGTCGTCGGCGCCCGCGCCAACGACATAGGCACACCGCCCGCGAATACGGCCCGCCCTCGGTGGATTCAGCTCGTGATCGGCCGAGGGACGCCTTGGCTCATGCCCGGGGCATGACGGAATCGGACGATCTTCCTGCCGGGAGGTCATCCAGCGATGCGTAGCGCCACGGGCCGGTGACCGATTGCAGGCCGCTCCGCGGTGGCCGCGCGACCACCGGCGAACTGTGCCCACCATCAATCTTTAAGATCATTGACGAGGTCTTTATGAATATGAGAAGATTGCCAGGCTGATCTTTATATTCGGCAGTGCGGCGATCGGGCCGCGCGTCGATTCGGAGCCTGGATGCTCAGCACGACCCCTGCCCGGCTTGCGGCCTCCGGTGATGCTCGCTGGGCGCGGCTGCGACCCTTTGGCTGGACGGTTCTCCTGGGCGCAGCCGTGTATGGTGTGCTTGCACCGGTCCTCGCCATCACCCACGAACTGATCGTCCTGGGCAGCGCGCACCTGATCGGCGATCTAACGTGGTTCGTCACCACGAGCGGACTCCTCCGCGTGCTGCCGCTTGATCCGATCTACACCAGCGCTATGTTGTTGACGCTCGGTGGGATCGAACCGCGCGGGTTGGCGTTGGCGACATCGGCAGGTCAACTGCTGCACGATCAGTGGCCGCTGTTCTTTCAGTCGCCGGATCTTCTGGCACCGGACGCCTGGGCCGGCGCGGTCGTCGCGCCGGGCTCCACCATCATGAGCCGCTGGCTGTGCGGGATCGTGGCCGATGCCGGATTGGTGCTGCTCGGTTTGTTCGCCATCCGGAAGGCGATACCTGGTCGCCGCTGGCTACTGGTGGCCGGCGCTAGTATTCAGGCCCATGTCATCGTGACCCATCTCATTGATTCACCGCCGGTGCTGGCAGACGTCGAGGCAGCTGGCATTCCATTTGCCGTCGCGATGCTGATGTCCGGCGATGTGCAAGCCGGGCCGCGCCTCGCCGAAACTCTTGAGGCCATGTCAACGCCCGTCCAGAATATAGTGCTCGGGCTTGGGATGACGATCCTAGTCTACCTCCTGGTGCTCGCGCTGATGGTGAGTGCCTGGGCAGTCCGCTCCGTCTGCCAGCCTCGCCGCCTGTTGCTCCCTATGCTTCCCGTCAGTGTGCCGTTCGTTTCCTCCCCAAGTTTCGGCCCTAGCCGCCCGTTCGGGTCGTACTTCCGTTTGATTGGGCCGGCCAGTTTTGGACGGATGGTCGCCCTCAGCACTCTGGCGTTGGCTGTTGCGCTCTCGCCGCTTGGTGATCTGGCCGATGCACGCACCCACTTCCTGACCGCTGCCGCCGAAGATGATCTGCAACTGCACGACCTCTCCGCGAACACCCTCCCGCTGAGCGAACCGCCCCGCGCGGTCGAAACGGCCGGCAGCGCGTCGGACGCCCGTCCGGCTGACACCAGTTCGGCAGCGGTTGCCGCACCGCAGGCGAGCACTCGGTCACTGGCAGAGGTGTCACCCTCGGTCGTCGTCGTCTCTGGATCGGGATACCGGTATCAGTACACGGTCAACGGTGTCCCTCAGGTTATCCGGGGAATCGGCTACAACGTGCGGTATCGAACGCTCCCTCTGGACGAACGGGTTCGTCGGCTGGATCGCGATTTTGCGCTGCTCCAGAAGGCCGGGGTCAACACCGTCTTCGGCTGGGAGCCGGCCGAGTTCGACTCCGTGTTGCTGGACGTTGCGCAGCGGCACGGCCTGGGTGTTGCGCTGTCTTTCGAGATGGACCCCGAAGCCGCTTACGCTGACCCGGCCGTCCGCCAACGTATTACCCGCGACGTACTGGACTGGGTTGCGCTCCACCGGGCGCACCCGTCCCTGCGGATGTGGGCCATTGGCAACGAAGTGTTGCACAAGCTGGTCTATCCGTCCTGGATGCCGATGCGTTCCGACGCGGCTTGGGAGCAGCGGGCGCGTGAGTTCGCCGCCTTCTACGTGCAGCTGATCGACAAGGTGCACGCCGCCGACCCCGACCATCCCGTCATCCATCGCGATGCAGAAGACGCCTACCTGACCTGGCTGCGTGACGCGATGCACGCAAGCCTGCCGCAAGTGGATGTGCTACCCCGTGACGCACAGGCAGACGCACGCCGGCCCTGGTTCATCTACGGGGTCAACTCGTATACGCCGCGCCTCGCCCAGATCCTCACCTCCTGGCCGAGTCAGGACTGGGATGTCCCGTTGTTCGTGTCCGAGTTTGCGCCGGGCGGCATGAGTCCTTCCGACCGACCTCAGGGTCTCCGCGAGATGTGGAAGATGATCCGCAGAGCGAACGGCTGGGTGCTGGGTGGATCCGTCTACGCCTGGACGACGGATGGGCCAGAAGAAGTCGACCGAGTGTTCGGGTTGACGGACCAGGACGGCCAGCCAGTTGATGGCGCGTTTGCTGCGATCAGCGCCGTCTACCGAGGCGCGGCCCGACAGGTCCAGGCTGAGCGGATCTCCCCCGAGCAGGCGACCGATCAACGGGTCTGGACCTTCGCACGGTACGTCGTGCGAGCGGTTCAGGAAGGACGGAGCGTTGATCTGTTGCCCACGACGGCCACCAGCTCGATCATGGGTGATGTCAACAACATCTCGAAGACCCCGCCTGTTGATTCAGACCTGACGATCCAGCGGGTACACGATCCCCGCCGGATCGCCTGGTCCCAGGAGACCGGTGTCGTCGGTGAATGGTGGGTGACATGGCAACCGCCGGCCACTCCGAATCGCAAACTGATGTTCGTGCTCCAGGAACATCAGGACGGGACGCTCGGCGTGCAGTACATCTACCACGGACCGCGCTGAGATGCAGACGACGCAAGGAGCCAGCCCTAACCGCCTCACCGATATGCGTATCAGCCGGCGGTGGCTGCTGCGGGCAGTGGCCGGCGCGACGGCCACACTCGGTGTGATGCTTGCATCTGGGCGGACAGCGATGGCCAGCCCGGTCATGTGCAGCGTCCCGCCGCGCGAGCCGCACCCGTTCGCTGCGCCCGACCCGTCGGTCAACTGGTCCGCCGCCCCTGGCCCGCTGCAAACGACGGTGCAGTACGTGGACGGACGGTATCTCTACACTGTGGACGGTCAGCCCGAGACCGTTCGCGGAATGGGGTACAACCCGCCGGCCGACAGCCAGCCGTCAGGTGTCCGCCGCCTGCGGTTGGAGCAGGATCTCTCCTTGATGGTTGCCTCTGGCGTCAATACCCTGATCGGCTGGAACCCGGGCGTCATCGATGGCCTCGCGCTGGATGTGGCGCGGGAGGCGGGCCTTGGGGTCGCGCTGCCGTTCGACATCGACTTCACGTCCGATCTGCGTGATGTGCGCGTCCGCCAGGCCTTCACTGATGCCGCTGTGGCCTGGGTCGAGCAGTATCGTACCCACCCTGCCGTGCGCATGTGGGCCATCGGCAACGAGGTACTCCAGCGCGCGGTGCCGCCTACCTGGTGCAGCACCGCGCCAACCGCCGAGCAGGACTCCTGGGCAGCTACCTGGGCCAGCCTCCTGGTGGAGACAGCCGACCTGATCCACTCGCGCGATCCGCTTCATCCCGTGCTCTACCGCGAAGCCGAGGACTCGTATGCGCCGTGGTTAGCGCGAGCGCTCGCGGCACAGCCAGCTGACCGGCCGTGGCTGGTGTACGGCATCAACGCCTACACGCCGCGCCTCGCCGAGATCATCGAAGGGTGGCCGAAGCGCGGTATCCCCACTAGCTTGCTCATCTCAGAGTACGCCTCCCTGAACGCCCCACACGGCGAGCGCGCAGACGGATTCCGCTCCCAGTGGGCGGCCATCCGTACTCGTCCAGGGTACGTGCTGGGCGGCGCCGTGTACGTCTGGTCCACCGATGGCCCGGAAGAAGTCGACCGCCAATTTGGGCTGGTGGACGCGGCCGGACAGCCCGTGGACGACGCACTGGAGACGATCTCGACGCTCTACCATGCTGACGCGGCGAGTGGCGTGCAGGCTGGCCTGCACGCCAAGCCGGGTGACCGATGGAGGACAGCTGGATGAGCATCGCAGCGGACGCGGCCAGATGGCGACGCATCGCCGCCGTGGTAGTAGCACTCCTAGTGACGGTCATGACGACTGAGCTTGCGTTGGCCCAGTTCTTCCCTGAAGCTGAGCCGACGAACGCCGAGACTGTCTTTGGCTGCAACCCCGGCCCCGTCGAAGAGTTCCACCATGCTGATCCGCCGGTCCCGCCCGCCCGCGTGGCCTCGCCGTCGGATGCGCTCCGTACGGCTTCGCTGCGTGTCACCACCACCGGCGGTCGAGTCACTCAGGGCCACGGCTTCAATCTGGAGCACACTCTGTGGAGTTGCCCAGACTTCCGCCGCGTTGTCGACCGGTGGCTGCTCACGCCATTCCAGCCAGAAGTGGCCCGAGTGGACTCCGGTCAGCTGCCATTCGTGCGGGAAGACGCACCAGTCTCGGAGCTGGGCCGAGAGCACTATCAAGCCATCATGGACGAGCCAAAGTACGCTCCTAGTTGGGCCATGCTCCGGCGGCTGAACCGCGAGAACGTGCGCCTGATGCTTGGTATCTGGGGTGGCCCGGGCCAGTTAAATGATGATGGCACCCGGCGCGGTGCCCTCCTCCCGGAGCACGCTGAAGCGTACGCAGACTATGTCGCGTCCGTCGTCGAGTACCTCGTTGTCAGGCAACAGGTCCAACTCTGGTCCGTCACTGTGGCGAATGAGCCAGACGGAGGTGACGGAACGTTCATGTCTCCGGAGCTGTACGTCGATGTTGCAGGTCGGCTTGGGCCGAAGATCGCTCCGTATGGCGTCACACTGTACGGCCCGGACACCGCCTCTGCGGCTAACGCCCGCCCGTATGTTGCGGCGATGGTGGCCAATCCAGAAGTCTTCCAGTGGTTCAGCGCCATTGCCACGCACGAGTACTTCACGGCACACGATCTGGCGGGGCTGATGGCGGATGTGCGTGCCGCCGGGTCCAACCTGCCGGTCTACATCACCGAGTACACCAGTTTCCGCTATGGCGCGATGGACCGGGGGCAGGAGGCCAGCAACGAGATAGGCCACATGCTGGACAGCCTCCAGGTCTACGCTTCACTGATGAATGCCGGCGCCGACAACGCGATCTACTGGGACGCGGTGGATTACTATCAGGCTGGCCACGCGGCAGTCACCCGCTGGGGCATTCTGCAAGGGCCGGACGAGGCGTTTGCACCGCGTGACCGCTACTACGGCTTCCAGCAGGTCTTGCCGTACGTCCAGGCTGGCTCGACCATCCTCGCGCACGAACTCAGTGGCCCGGATCGGCTGGCAGCCCTGTCGGTTGGTGGCGGTGACCGACGCCCGGGTGACCTGATGATCGCCCTGATCAACCGGAGTGGCCCAACGCAGCTGACGTTAACGCTAGATGGGCCAGCCCCGCCTGATTTTGATGTTTACGTCACGGACACGGATCGGAACCTCGCGCATGCAGGCCGTGTCGTCGTACGGAACGGCACAGCGACCGTGTCGATCCCGGCGCGCTCCGTGACGACACTGACTGCCAGCCCACCACCCGACGAAGGGGAGTAGCAAGGCGATGTCTCACCCGACCAAGGCAGACGCACGCCCGGCGAGATTAAGAGCCATGTCAGGCTCTTCACATTCCCCCCCTGGAGACACGTCCGTGATCGACGTTGTACCCGCACCTACCTCTGCTCGTGTCGCCACCGCTCCTACCGTAGGTATAGCTGACGCTACCGTCCCGTTGCCGACGTTGCTCCATGCGCTGACGAGCACGTACGCCGCTGGCGATGCGCCACTTGGCGAGCAACTGCTGCTCCAAGCCCTCGATGAGCAGCTGCCGTGGGATATGGTCTGCACCGCTGCGGCTCAGGGAATCGCGGCGCATCGCGCTGAGCAGTCACGTGCGTGATCTTCGCCTGATCGCAGCCGGCCTCGGCATCTTTGTCTTGGTAGGGCCGCTGCTGGCGTGCCTCCGACAGGCTGCGCTGCTGCTCGTTGCTGCCGCGATGAGCACCGGCACCATCCTGCTCGAGACGTACCTGCTCCCTCATTTGCCGGTTGACCCGGTCTACGGTGGGGCCGGCCTTCGCGTGCTCGGTAGCATCGAGCCGCGTGGGCTGGCGGTGGCCGGTTGGCCGGGACTCTGGCTGCACGCGCTTCTGCCAGTGGTCTTCGGCAGGCCTGAACTCGTGGCCGAAGGAGCTGCCGTCAGCGCATTGGTTGATCCGGGCCTGACCGTCCTCGCGCGGGTGTTGGCAGCGATCCTGGCAACCAGTCTGCTCGTAGCGCTGGCCGGACTGGCTGCCAACCGTTTGGCAGCGAGACGGATCGCCTGGCCGCCGCTGGCCATCGCGGCGAGGCTCGGGCAGATCTGGCTGTTACTCGATCTCGCGCAAGAGGCTGACCTGAGCATTCGTGACCTGGAGGCGACAGGGTTGCCGTTCGCGCTGGCCGCCTTCGCGCCCGTGGATGCGCACGGGCAGCGTGTCATGCTCACCAGCCAGCTCGATAGCGTGCCGCACGCACTGATCGGCGGGGTCAACGCGGCGTTCGCAATCATCAGTTGCCTGCTGCTGGCGTGGCTGTTCGGCAGCCTGGTGCGGTTCGTTTTGGCGGCAGCGAACCTATTCCGGCAACCTGGCCGGCTGCGCGCACGCCGGGCGTCTCGGCCGCGCGCGCTCGCACTGAGGATGCGGCATCTCCGCGTATCCCTTCCACGCTTCCCGTCCATCTCGAACATCGGCGGCCGGCTGCGCCAGCCGGCCGCCCTGGTCTCGTTGACGGTCGCACTCAGTGTCACGCCGTTTGGGGCGCTTGCGGAAGGTGAGATGGCGATTGCACCAGTCATCCTGGTTGAGAGTGCGTCAGTGGAGGCCGATGATTTCGGCGAAGCGATGTCACGGCGCGCGACCGAGTCTCCATCGGTGGAACAGGCCGAAGTCACGGCGGAAGTGCCGCCAGCAGCCGAGCCGGCCCCGGTGCCAACAGACACCGTTGCAGCCTCGCCCGTCCCGACCGCGGCCGTGACCCCAAGCGCGCCGGCCGGCAGCCGGGTCGCTGTTGACGGCAGCAACTACCGTTTCACGTTCCGCGTGGATGGCCGCCCCTGGGTGGTGCGTGGCATGGGTTACAACTCATGGTACGCCAGCCTGCCCACCGCCGAACGGCAGACGTTGTACCGCCGAGACTTCAGCCGGATGCGCGAAATCGGTGTCAACACCCTAGAAGGCTGGTTCCAGGATCAGTTCGATGAGGTAACCCTCGAAGAGGCGAACCGACAGGGCATCAAGGTCATCATGCCGTTCGAGTTGAATCAGGACTACGACTACGGTGACCCAGCCGTCCGGGCGCGCTTCCGTACCGAGGTGACGGCCTGGGTGCTCCGTTATCGAGACAATCCGGCCGTGCTAATGTGGGGGCCGGGCAACGAAGTGCTCCACCGCCTGATCTTTCCGACGGCCGTCCAGGGGCAGCAAGACCCGGCTCGGGAGCAGCGCGCCGACAATTTTGCGGCGTTCTACGTTGAACTGATGGACTTGATCCACGAACTTGACCCGAACCACCCAGTCATCTACCGCGATGCTGAGGATCTGTATCTCGCGCGATTCCGTGATCAAGTCCTCAAGACTCCGACCCCGCGCCCGTGGTTCATCTACGGCACCAACGTCTACACCAGTCGCATCGCGCAGGTCATCGAGCGCTGGCCGGCACAGGGGCTTGATGCACCGTTGCTCGTCTCGGAGTTCTCGCCGGGCGGCGCGGGCGAGTCTGACCGCCCGACGATGCTGCGCTGGTACTGGTCAACGATCCGCGCGCATCCTGAGCGTGTGCTCGGCGGCGTCGTCTATACCTGGGCGACGCGCGGCCCCGAGGATCTTGACCGGGTGTTCGGGCTGACCGACGACACCGGCTCGCCTGTCGACGGTTCGCTGGCTGCTCTGCGTGAGCTGTTCATCCCGGGCCCTTAGTAGTACGCCATCGCCCGACAGGCGGACGCGTGATAGTGAGAGCGGCGCTCAGGAGAGCGCCGCCACCGGATACTGTTCGCGGTTGGTTGCCGGCGTGATCGGCTCGCTGGTGGTGACGCGCACCGGCACGGCGGGAACTGCCATCGTCTGCTGCTGTCGCTTCGCTACTTCCTGCTCAACGAGTGTTTTGAGTGCGAGATTCATGACCTCGAACTGCCCCCGCGGCGCCGTGTCAGATCTTCCTTGTGGCAGATATGCGAAAAGGCCAGATCGAGGATCCAAGTGTATGAACCGCGTCCGGTCATCATTGAGCCGTTCGAGCTTGAATCCATGCTCGGTATCTAACAGTCCCGGTGCGACCATGCGGGTGCGCCAGTTGCTGTTCGGCGTGGGGTGGTGGGGGTCACGGTCTCCGTTGACCGTGACCCCACCCTGCCCAGGATATGGTGCCGCAATTAGCAGTCACCCGGACACAACGTTCGCATGCCTAAACGGCACCTGAACGCCCGGCCGGATCGCACTATGTGGGCACACACCACTCACCCTTTCGCAATGCGACGGGCTGACGTTTTAAGCACGCGGTGACGGATGACGTGGGTGCGACGTTTCTAGCCGACAACGATTGGCAGCGCCAGGCTGTACACCCGGTTGGCGTCTCCCTGGAGGCGGTTGCTCTCGGCGACGCGGGTGGCGGCCTCTTCAATGAACGCGAACCGCGCGCCGTAGACATCGGTCAGGCGAGCGCGTAGCAACAGGTCTGCGGCTGCCACTGACTCCTCGAATGCGTTGACCAGGAGCCCATCGTAGCCGGACAGCCGCTCGGACGCCGGGGCCTGACGCATGGTGTCGCGCGCTGTCGAGAGATCGTCATAGAGTGAGCCGATCTCGCCCACGTCCACCGCGTCCAGTTGACCGGCACTCGCCTGTCGCTCCACCATTATTAGACGGGCTTGGAGCGAATCAAGCTGCTGCGCCAGTGGACGAGCCGTCGCGAGGTAGGCAGACTCCCCAGCAGTCGGGCGTGGTGGCTCGACGCTCTGGCTCCGCCACATCAGCAGTTGGTTGTTCGAAAGTGCCCAGTGCCTCTGTCCATCAGTGAACATCGGCGTATTGATCTCCGGACGGTAGTAGGCCAGCCCAGTCGTCGTGTGCTGAATCGTGTCACTATTCTCAGGGTTCACATACTCGCATTCGAGCGGCAAGCCCATCGTTGAACCGAGCCGGTCACGGAGTGCCGCGAACCCGAAGAGGAACTCGGCTGATTGCCCCGGTGGACAGTGAGCAGCAGTTTGTGCTGATGCTGGAGCGGGCACGAGCGCGCCGGTGCTGACCATCGTGGCAATGCTGATGACGATAGCGGCGATGCTTCGTTGCATGGTTGACTCCTCGCGTCGCGTGTTGCCTGTTGAACTGTTCTCTCTTCATCGTCGGCCACGGCGCCTGACGAGACACCGAATCGGAGTATCCACCGCCCTAACGTCTCCTGAACAACCGCGGCACTAGGCGCGCAGTAGCGCATCATGTGGCGACACATGCTGCGGCGCTGGGTGTTCGTGCAGCGGTGGCCCTCAGCGGCGCAAAGTCGGTTCACGATTGCCGAGAGGCTCGTAGGGCGGAGGTCTGTTGGAAAACTATCTCGCCGTTGAAACTCTCGTGATCGAGCTGTTGCTCGTGGCAACGCTGGTCGCGCTCGCTGTGCGCCGGCTCCGGGTGCCGTACACCGTTGCGCTCGTTGTTGTGGGGCTCTTGATTACGTTCGGACGCGAGATGCAAGTCGCGCTGTCGCCGGAGCTGATCCTCGCGCTGTTCGTGCCACCGCTCGTGTTCGAGGCCGCGTTTCACCTGCGAGTCCGCGAACTCCGGGAGAACCTCGTTGCGATCCTGGTGCTGGCCGTGCCCGGTGTCATCCTGACCACGGTGATCGTCGGGCTACTTGTCGCCTGGGCCACCCCGATCAGTCTGGGAGCGGCGTTCGTGTTCGGTGCGCTGATCGCTGCCACGGACCCGGTGGCCGTGGTGGCGCTCTTTCGGTCCATCGGTGCTCCGCAGCGTCTCACGGTGCTCGTCGAGAGCGAAAGCCTGTTCAACGACGGAACCGCAATTGTTGTCTACACTGTGGCGCTCACGGCAGCGGTCAGCGGGCACTTCAATCCGATAGCCGGCACCGTCGAACTGCTCACCGTCGCCATTGGTGGCATCGTCGTAGGCCTCGGCCTGGGTGCCATCGTTGCCTGGATCATCGGGCGTGTGGACGACTATCTGATCGAGACAACGCTCACGACGGTACTGGCGTTCGGTTCGTATCTGGTGGCTGAACGGTTCCACTTCAGCGGCGTTTTGGCGGTAGTCATCGCCGGCATTGTGTGCGGCAACGCCGGCCCGAAGGGCATGAGCCCGACGACCCGCATCGTGCTGTTCAACTTCTGGGAGTACGCGGCTTTCCTGGCGAATTCGCTGGTGTTCCTTCTGATCGGTCTGGATGTCAGCATCCCGGCGCTGATCGCGTCCTGGCAGTCGGTCCTGATGGCCGTCCTCGCGGTGCTTATCGCACGGATGGTTGTCGTGTACGGCCTGGGATGGATCGTCGGGCGTCTGCGGCACGGCATCCCCATGCCGTTCCAGCATGTGTTGGTCTGGGGAGGGCTTCGCGGCGCGATCAGCCTGGCACTCGCGCTGAGCCTGCCGCTCGAACTCGGCCCCGACCGTGAACTGATCCGCGTCATGGCCTTCGGCGTGGTCCTGTTTACGCTCCTGGTACAGGGAACCACCCTCCGCTTCGTGATCCAACGTCTTGGCCTGATCGGGCAGACGGAGGCGGAACGGGCCTTTGAGACCGTGCATGCTCGTCTGGCGGCGGCGCAGGCCGCAGCACGCCACCTTGAACAGCTTCGCCAGGCCGGCAGCGTTACGCCTCGGACCCTGGAGGCGCTGGCCCCTCCTTTACAGGAACGTATCGCGAGCCTGATTGAGGACGAGCGGGGACTGCTGGCGGCTAATCCCTCCATTCAGGCGGACGTGCTAGACACCGCCAGGCGCGAGCTTCTCCGCGCCGAGCGCAGCACGCTGCTCGAATTGCGCCAGGACGGCGTCATCTCCGACGATGTCTACTACGAGCTAGCCGCACACGTCGACGCGCAGCTTGAGCGTGACCACGATTCCGACGTCTACATGCAGAACGGCGGCAGCGCTGACTCTGTGGCAGGTGTCCAGCGTGACATCGACGAACGACACGACCGGGCGGACTGAACCTCGTCAGCTCTTTGCCGATGGTCACGTTGCGGGGACGCCCACCCCGATGGGCAGCTTGATGATGAACCGCGCGTCGTGGTCGGATCACTCGGCGTGGATGCGCACGCCGTGCGCCTCGACGATGCGACGGCAGATCGAGAGCCCCAGGCCGGTCCCAGGAACGACCGCCGTTCGATTGCGTCTCCGGTAGAATTTCTCGAAGATCTCCTCAAGCTGGTCTTCGGGGACCCCTGCCCCTTCGTCGTCGACCCGTAGCGTGACGCTGCCGTTGGCCTGCTCGCCAGCGATTCGGATCGTTGAGCCGGCAGGGCTGAACTTCGCGGCGTTCTCGGTCAAGTTCGCGATGACCCTTTCGAGCTGAGGCGTGTCAGCCAGCACGAGCGGAAGATCCTCCGGAACGTCTATCCGGACCGTATGACGGCGGACGAACCCCCGCGCGCGGTCCAGGCCGCCCGCCACAATCTCGGACACGCGGGCCGGCAGGAGTTCGACCTGATCCGGCCCGCCACTTTCTAGTCGGGTCATATCCAGCAGATCGCCGATCACCTTTGCGAGGCGGTCCGTCTCACGTTCGATCTCGGCCAGAAAGTCCTGGCGGACCTCCTCCCACTCGACATCGCTCTGGCGCAGCGAGCTGACGAAGCCTTTGATGTGGCTGATCGGCGTACGAAGCTCATGCTATGCCGACGCCAGAAACCTTTCACCCACACGGACTGCCCGCTCAGTCGCGGTGTAGAGGCGCGCATTGTCCACGGCGACGGCCGCACGGCTGGCGAGCGATGCGGCGAGCGTGAGATCGTCAGCATCGTAGCGGCGGCCGGAATCACCCCTGGCAAACGTGATCGTTCCGAGGATACGGCCGCGCGTCGAGAGCGGTACCCCATCAGGCTTGTCGTCCCGGGGGCGTGGAACAGACGCAGATGGTCGGTGTCCCGCGCGACGCGACGCAGCGCCACAGTGTTCAGATCCGTATGGATAACCGGCACGCCGTCCCGGAGCACTTCGGAAACCGGATGATGGGGCCAGTCTGGCTGCGGGACGTAGCCTCGCTGGAGTTCAGAAATATCCTCAGCTTTCGATGCGTCGGCATGGGCGGCGGCCACTCGATGCACGCGCCCGTTGCGCTCCACGATATCGACGACGCACCAGTTGGCAACGGTCGGCACGGCGAGGTCTGCGACACGCTGAATCGTGGCGGCATAGTCCAGGGATTCCGAGAGCGCCGCGCCAGCCTCCGCGAGGAACGTCGCGCGGAGGCCAGCCACCTCGGCCTGGATCCGGGCCAGCTCTGCCTCCTGGCGGCCAACCTCGTCACTATCGCCCGCGCGACGGCGGCGGTTGCCCCGCCATTCGTCGCCCCGCCCTTCGCGGTCGGACAATACCAAAGCGGGAGGTTCTTAGCTCGACTTTGTCCATTTGGTAGGCGGAATGAAAGAGGCAGGGTACGCTTGACCCACCCCCACTGCCAAGAAAGGGTGAGCCATGGTGACCCTGCCGAGAGAAATTATAGGCGTGTTGCGGCTGTTTGAAGAAGTGTTCAGCGAACGGGTGCAGGGCTATCGCATAACCTTCTGTCTACTAGCGTCGAATCGTGATTTCTGGGCAGACGACGGCGTCCCGAGAGCAGCGATCCGCCCGAAACTTCATCGATTTGGCGTCAACAGGCATGAAGAGGACCCGTCCC
>JBBQBU010000009.1:0-28095 GCA_038318015.1 Chloroflexota bacterium
GGATGAGGATGAGGAAGCGCCCGAGAGCATCCTTGATGCCTGCTTGCAGGCAGGCCTGCCCGAGTGCTCGTTGCTCTGGCACTACCGCAGCCGCCATGAGCACCTGATCGCCTTCTCGAACGCCCAGTTCTACGACGGGCAACTCCAGACTTTCCCCAGCCCGGACGCCGACGAGCGTGTGGTGACGTTGCGCCATGTACCGGACGGCGTGTACTACCCCGGCAGCAGCCGGCGAAACAACCCCGTTGAGGCGGCGGTGGTGGCCGACCTGATCGTGGAGCACGTCCAGCAGCAGGCAGCGGCCCCGGCGAGTCTGCGGCAATCGCTCGGCGTCATCGCCTTCTCCGAGGCGCAGATGTTGGCGATCCTGGCCGAGTTGGAGCAGCGCAAGCGGGCCAACCCCGCGCTTGAGCCGCTGCTCGCGGAGGAAGCCACCGGGAGCGGCGACGAAGGACTGTTCGTCAAGAACCTGGAGTCCGTGCAGGGTGACGAGCGCGACGTGATCCTGTTCTCGGTGGGGTACGGGCGCGACCAGGGCGGCAAGCTGGCGATGCGCTTCGGGCCGCTGAACGCGGCCGGGGGCGAGCGCCGACTGAACGTGGCCGTGACCCGCGCCCGCCAGCGCGTCACCGTGGTGTCCTCGATCCGCGCGCACGACATCGACGCCAGCCCGGAGCGACCGGCGGGCGTACGGGCGCTGCGGCAGTATCTCGCCTACGCGGAACACGGTCCGACAGCGTTGCTGGGGGCGCACGCAGCGGCCGGCGGGCGTCCGGAGCGCCCCTTTGAGGCGGCCGTGCGCGAGGCGCTCGTCGCCCGGCTGGCCGAGGCGGGCCTGCACGAACTGGAGGTCGTTGCGAACGTCGGGGTCGGCGGCCAGCCGGTCGATCTGGCGGTGCGCGACGGCGAGGGCCGGTACCTGCTGGGCATCGAGTGTGACGGCGCGATCTTCGCCAGCCTGCCGACCGCGCGCGACCGCGACCGCCTGCGGCAACAGGTACTCGGGCAACTCGGGTGGCAGATGCATCGCGTCTGGTCAACGGACTGGGTGGTGGCGCAGCGGCAGGAGCTTGACCGGCTGCTTGCGGCCATCGAGCGCGCCCGGCTGATCCGCGACGGCGTGCTGCCGAACGACGCGCCGCTCTCCGTGCTGAAGCCCGACGACCTGCCGGGCACCCAGGGCGGCGCGCGGCCCAACGCCCCAATCCCGGCGAACGGGCGGCACGTCGCTAGTGCGGCCCGTTCCGAGACGGACGCGATGATCGTCTGCGCCGTCGATCAGCCCCTGGTATCTCCAGGACCAAACGGCGGCGGCGTGCAACCAGATGTCGCCCCTGCCCCCGTTCCGGCCCCTGCTCCTGCTCCCGGTATGTCGGCCCGCGCGCCGGCTCTCGTGCCTGCGACTACGCTGGCTCCCGGCCAACTCGCCTTGACGACAACTGCTCCCGCGAAGTCGCCGCCCCCGCCCATCGACAAGATGCCGCGCGACACCATCAACGACGCCGTACAGGCCGTCCTCAAGCGGGCGTTTGCCATGCCGGAACTCGCCCTGGTCGGTGCGGTGGCGCGGGAACTGGGCTACCAGCGCACTGGCGGCCAGATTCGTGTCAGCGTCGGCACGTCGATTCGGCAGTTGCAGCAGCGTGGCTTCATCACCGAGGTTGGCGGCAACCTGCGCCTCGCGGACGCCTGAGCCGCACACCGGCATCCATGTCATCCTTCGACCGCGCTCTTAGGCTCGCTACGCTCAGGATGACAGAGCGGGGCTCCGTGCACCGGATGACACGGTGGGGCCGGGGCGCAGGATGACATCGTAGGGGTGCGGCACAGGCAAACCCGCCGTCGCACCGACAACGCGCCGACAAATCCGCCGGCCGGCACACCCCGCGTCGCCGCGCGGGCTGGTTACGACAGCGCCGTGACCGGGTCGAACGGGTCCGAGATCACCGCCGGGGCGGTCTCGCGGGCCACCAGTTGCGCCAACGTGCGGTCAAGCCCGCCGTACTCCGCGCGGTAGTCCTCTTGCGAGCGGCGGATGATGTCGTGCGCCTCGGATCGGCCGTAGATGTGCGTGATCTCACTCTTGCGGTGGGCGGTGCCCGGCGCATCCTTGTAGGTCAGGAAGTAGTGGCGCAGCCGTTCGATCGCGCTGACGGACACCGCCTTCAGATCGGTGATGCCGCCGAACACCGCGTCCTGCTGCATCACGGCGATGATCTTATCGTCGGCTTCGTTGCCGTCGATCATGCGGAATCCGCCAATCGGGATGGCATGCAGCATGAAGTCGCCGTGCGTGAAATGCTTTTCCGTCAAGACGCAGATGTCGAGCGGGTCGCCGTCCCCGACAATGTCGTCGCGGCCGGTGCGCTGACGGGTACGCTCGCCCACGCGCTCCGCGCAGAGCGTCTGCGGGATGAACCCGTAGAGCGACGGGCAGACGTTGGAGTACTTCTGCGGCCGGTCAACCTTCAAGATGCCCGACTCCTTGTCAAGCTCATACTTGACGGTGTCGGTCGGGACGATCTCGACGTAGACGTTGACGACCTCTGGAGCCTCCGGCCCAATCGAGATACCGTGCCACGGATGGGCACGGAACATCAGGCCTAAAACGTCGCGCAATGTCGCGCAAGATTCGTCCACAAGTGTCACCTCGTTGTCCAGGGGAAGTGTACGGGACGTTCGGCAAGCCCCACCAGACAAACGTGTTGGCACAGGTCAGAAGTGCCGCACCTCGTCATTTTCCAGATTGAATCCACGCAATTCGGTATCCTCACCGGAGCGACACCAGGAGGCCCGCATCATGACCAGTCCAGTCGCCCAACCACCAGCCGCATCGGCGCTTACCATCCCAGTGGTGCTGGGCAGCGTGCGCGAACACCGCATGAGCGAGCGCCCGGCCCACCTGCTGGTGGAGCGGCTGACGGCGCTCGGCTGTGCCGCCCCATTGCTGGACCTCCGCGTGCTCGATTTGCCCATGTTCGGGCAGGGCGCGGACCAGGGCCAGCATCCTGGGGTCGCGGCGCTCCAGGCAGCTGCGGCCTCGGCCGACGCGCTGGTCTGGCTGTCGCCAGAGTACAACCACAGCTTCACGTCAGCGGTGAAGAACGCCGTGGACTTCCTGCACAGCGAGCTACGACGGAAGCCGGTGGCGGTCTGCGGCCTCTCGGGCGGCGGCCTCGGCGGGGCGCGGGCCGTGGAGCAACTCAAGCTGGTGCTGATCGAACTGCACGCCGTCACCATCCGCGATTCGGTGTACTTCAGCGACGCGCGCGGCCTCTTCGCTGCTGACGGCAACCTGCTCCGGCCGGAGTACGTGCGGCGCATCGACGACATCCTGGCCGAACTGGTCTGGTACGCCCAGGTGCTGACCTGGGGGCGGGCGCAGGTGCCACTACCCATGAAGAGCACGTAGCAACAGCAGGAGCGGGTGCGCAGCAACGTGTGCGCGGCTCAGATACGGCGAACATGTCACAGCATGCAGCGTTGCCCGTCACTCACCGTTGCGGTTGCACGTTGGTAGAAAGTTAGCGAGCGCCAGCGTCTCGGCGGTCAGCAAGGTGTTCCATCGGTCATGCAATGGTCCGACTGAGCCGGCGATACCTCGGCAGCATGCGTATGCGGCTGCTGCTCTTGTCGCTGCTCATCATCCTGCCAGCCCTGACCCTCGCGGCCGTGGGCGGGCTGATCCAGCGGCGGCAGGCGGCCGAGCAGACCCAGGTGGGCCTGCTCCAGTTGGTGCGGATCGCCGGGGCTGAGCACCGGCAGGTCATCGACCAGACGCGGCAACTGCTTACGGGGCTGGCGTTGCACCCAGCCGTCATCGCGGCCACCGATGATCCCGCCCGCTGCACCCAACTGCTCGCCCGCCTGATCGAAGAGCAGTCCGCGTACACGAACCTCGCGGTTGTGCTGGCGAGCGGCGAAACGGTCTGTAGCGTCCGCCCGACCGACCCGTCGGCCGGTGCCAGCGAGCGCGTCGCGGTGCAGCGCATCGTGCAGACCAGCCAGTTCGCGGCGCAGGATGTCGCGAGTAACCACCTGACCGGCCGCGCGACCCTGGTTGCGGGCCTGCCCCTCGTGGGGCTGCCCGACGGCGGGACGGCCGTGCTGCTTGCCTACATTGATCTCGGGTGGCTGGCCCGTTTCGCGGCGAACGCGGACTTGCCGATGGGTTCGCGGCTGACGGCGCTGCTGGGCGACGGCACCATCCTCCTACGCGCGCCCGACCCCGAGCATCTGGTTGGGCAGGTGCAGCGCGACGACGTGATGCTGGACCGGCTGACGCAAGGGCAGGAAGGCGTTGGCGAATCGACCCAGGCTGATGGCGTGCGCCGTCTGTTCGCGGTGGCCCAACTTGACCCCACGCGCGCGGCCGCCGCCCCCACCGAACGCATCTGGCTCAGCGCAGCCGTCCCCACGGACGTGGCCCTGAGCCGGGCCGATGCGCTGCTGGCTGTCGGCGTGATCGTGCTCGTGCTGGTGGGTGGGCTGTCCCTGGCTGCCGCCTGGATCGGTAGCGATCTGCTGGTGCTCCGACAATTGCGCGTGCTGGCGCGGACGGTGCAACGGGTAGCGCGCGGCGACCTGGGGGCACGGAGCACCCTGCCATCCGGTGACGACGAACTGGGGCGGCTCTCCTACGAGATCGACATGATGGCCGGGAGCCTGGAGCAGCGGCAGACTGCGCTGACGGAGACGGCCGCCGCCCTCCAGGTGCGTGAAAGCCAGTCGTCAGCCGAGTCCCGCCGGCTGCTGGCCGTGCACGAAGCATCAACGGCGCTGGCGACCTGGCCCGGTACCCCAGACACCATCTTGCAGGAGATCCTCCGGAAGGCAGTGGGGCTGATCGGCGCAGACAGCGGCTCGCTGTACCGGTGGGACGACGGCCGCCGTGTGCTGCACTGCCTGCGAAACTGGAACGTCCCTGCCGCCGACACCACCCCCGACACGCCGCCCGGCGAGGGGCTGGTGGGCTTCGCGTTCAGCGGCCTGGAACCCGTGGTCGTCAACGACTACCAGCGCTGGGAACACAGTCTGGAGACGAGCCTCGTTGCCGGATTGCAGACGGCGCTCGGCGTCCCGCTGCGCCACGCCGGCCGGACCGTGGGCGTGCTGGTGATCTGTTGCTACCGCCCCGACGCGGCGCCGTTCTCGGAGAGCGACGCGCGGCTGGCCGCCCTGTTCGGCGACCAGGCTGCCGCCGCGATGGAGAACGCCCACCTGTACGCCGGGCTGGCGGTGCAGGTGGAACGGCTGCGGGCGCTGACCCGGCTGAATCAGGTGATCTCCTCCACGCTCGACCGCGAAGAGGTTTTGCAGGCGATTGCGCGGGCAGCCGGGCGGCTGTTCAACTCCCCGATGGTGTCGTTCTGGGCGATAGACGATGCGACCCAGCGTATCCACGTCAGCGCCAGTACCGACGAGTTCCTGGGCCAGAGCCTGCCGCGTGAGGGGCTGGCGCTGGGGGAGGGGCTGGCCGGCTGGGTGGCAAAGCACCGGCAGCCGCTGTCGGTGCCGGACGTGACGGTACCGTCGTCGGGGTTCACCGTCATCAACCCCGAATGGTGGGGACAGCACAATCTGCGGAGCTTCTACGGTGTGCCGGTCATCCACGAAGGCACCCTGCTGGCGGTGCTGGCACTCAACGGGCAGGAGCCGTTTCAGTTTGCCACGCAGGACCACGACTTGCTCGAAAGCTTCGTGGCCCAGGCGGCAGTCGCCATCCGCAACGCGTCCCTGTATGCCTCAGTGGCCGAAACGAACCTTGCGCTCGAAGAGTCCGTGGTGCGGGCGAACGAGCTGGCGGTGGCGGCCCAGGAGGCGGACCGCGCCAAGAGCGAGTTCCTCGCGACCATGAGCCACGAGATCCGCACGCCGATGAACGGCGTCATCGGTATGACGGAACTGCTGATCGACACGACGTTGGACGACGAGCAGCGCGACCTCGCGGCCACCATCCGTTCGAGCGCCGACGCGCTGCTCAGCATCATCAACGACATCCTTGACTTCTCGCGCATCGAGGCCGGGCGGCTCGACGTTGACTCGGTGCCGTGCAACGTGCGGCAGGTGGTCGAGGACGTGGCCGACCTGATCGCCGAATCCGCCCACCGCAAGGGGCTGGAACTGGTGACGTTCGTGGACCCCAGCCTGCCGGAGCGCCTGATTGGCGATCCTGGCCGGCTGCGGCAGATCCTGCTGAACCTCGCCGCCAACGCCGTCAAGTTCACCGACTGGGGCGAGGTGGTGGTATGGACCGGAATTGCGGCCGAGGGGCCGGATGCGCTGACCATCCGCTTCGAGGTGCGCGACACCGGCGTCGGCATCGCGCCCGAAGCGCGGCCACGGCTGTTCCAGGCGTTCTCACAGGCCGATAGCTCTACCACGCGGCGCTATGGCGGCACAGGCCTGGGGCTGGCGATCTCGAAGCGTCTGGTGGCGATGATGGGCGGCGACATCGGGTTTGAGAGCACGCCCGGGGAGGGTAGTACTTTCTGGTTCACCGTACAGTTGCCGCGCGGCGAAGAGACGGCTGGCCGCCGCTTCCCGGACATCCTGAACGGGCTGCGCGCCCTGCTCGTGGTCGCGAACCCTTCGCACCGGACGTCCCTGGAGCGCCAGTTGCTGAGTTGGGGCGTGGCCGTGGAAGCGGTCGATTCGCAGGTACTGGTGGCGGAGCGCGTGCACGACGCGGCGGCTGATGGCGCGCCATTCAACGTGCTGCTGCTTGACGAGGCGATGCCGGACCACCCGCTGAAGAAGGGCGCTGTCGGCCTGCTCGCCGCGGATACCATCCTGGCTGAGACACCGCGCATTGTGCTGGCCCGGCGCGGTGCGCTGGCTGCCGTCGTCCCTGAGCGCCCGCTCACCATCGCCTTGAGCCGCCCGGTGCGCCAGCGGCAGTTGTTTGCGGCGGTCGCGCGGGCGGTGGGGCGGGCACGTGTGGCCGCGCCGCGCCGGCTGCCCGGCTACGGCGCGGCGGCTCTCGCTGGCGCAACGTTGGAGCAGCGAGTGCCGGTGCTGGTGGCGGAAGACAACCCGGTGAACCAGGAGGTTGCGCGCCGGCTGCTGGCCCGGCTCGGCTGCAAGGCCGAGGTGGTGGCGACCGGCCAGGAGGCCGTCGATGCGAGCGCCACCGGCCGGTACGCCGTGATCCTGATGGACTGCCAGATGCCCGAGTTGGACGGCTATGAGGCGACGGTGGCCATCCGCATCCGCGAGGCAAGCGTGGGACCAGTCGGGCGGCGCGTCCCCATCGTCGCGCTGACGGCATCCGCCATGCCCGGCGACCGTGAACGCTGCCTTGCGGCTGGCATGGACGACTACCTTTCGAAGCCAATGACGTTGAATGCGCTGGCCGAGATGCTGCAGCGGTGGGTGCCGGGCCGCATCGAGCTGCCGGCCGGCGCGCGGTCGGTGCCAGTAGCCCCCGCACTACCAGCCAGCGACGGTGGTGGGAGTGGGGCCGAGCCTGGAACTGGGGCCGAGGCCGGCGAGTCGCCGTTGGATGCGCGCGTGCTGGCTCAGCTTGCGAATGAAGACCTGGGCGGCGACCGCACGTTCGTGGTGGAACTGATCGACCTGTTTCTCGATCAGGCCGAGGCGATGCTGATCGACCTACAGGCCGTCACGAACCACGCGAGCGGCAACGGAGAGGCTGGCGTTGGTGCTGGCTCGGCCGGCTCCGGCCTGGAGGTGGCCGGTACTGGTACACCCAACGCTGACAATGCCCAGACCATCGGGCGCATCGCCCGTACGCTCCAGTCCAGCGCCGGCAACCTCGGCGCGCGCCGGCTCCAGCGCCTGTGCTCTGACGCCGAACTGGTGGGGCGTGGCGACCGTGCGGGCACGCTGACTGAGGCCGCTGCCGCCCTGCTTGCGGAGCTTGAGCGTGTGATGGCGGCCCTGCGCGACGAGCGTCGGCGTACCGCTGCCTGACGGCCGGTCAGCCCCATCGCGCCCGCCAGCCCCCTTGACCTCTCCGCGTGAACCCCACCGACACTGCCTCGGCCCCTCTGCGTGCCCATCTCACGCACCGGCGCGTCTGACCTGTGAGACCTTTCGCAGGCTCAGGAGGACATGGGACTGGCCCGGCGCAAGGAGGCTGGCCCGACCCTCGGTGCCTGCATCGGCCGAGGCGCTGGCACGCACTGTGGCACGCTGTCAGTCGTATGTGCGCCGAGGAACCGATGTGGGCAGGATGGCAGCGGCTACGGCTCCATGATGTAGACAATGCTCACCTGGGTCCGGACCTCCTGGGTGCCGGGCTCAATGGGCGGGGCTGCAGCGCTCTCGGCGCGGGCCGCCATCGGCTGCGGGCGTGGCGAGTTCGACGTGGCGTCCGACTCTTCCATGGCCTTGACGCCAATGATGCGCATGCCCGCCAGGCTGGCAAGTTGATCCGCCTTGGTGCGGGCGTTCTGGACCGCCAGCGCACGGGCCTGGGCCTTTGGTGCCTCAAGCTGGTCCACCGCGAAGGTCACGCCGTCTACGCGATTCGCCCCGGCCGCCGTCACGGCATCCACGATGCTGCCGACGCGATCCAGGTCGTGCAGTTTCACCAGGACCGAGTTGTTGGCCCGGTAGCCGCGCACAATAGTGTTGTCCTTCGGATCGTAGACCGGGCTGGCCGACAGCCTGCTCGTCTTGATCTCCTCACGCGGGACGCCCAGGCCAACCAGGGTGTCGATAACCGCCTGCATCCGCGTGGACGCGTCGGCCTGCGCGGCGGCGAAGGTCTGGCCGGTGGCTTCGACGCCGAACGAGACGGTCGCCACGTCCGGCTGCACCAGCACCCGGCCATCCCCGACGACGGCGACCGTGGAACGCAGATCGGTGTCAGCGGCGGGGGCGGCCGTGACGGTGGCGGCGCGTGCACCGAACGCTGAGACGCAGAGAGCGCCAGCCAGCGCGAATGCGGCGAGCGGTTGCATGAAACGATGCATGATGATCCTCCCAGAGCTTGTCCCGGTCAGACGCCAGCCGCGCCCGAACGGTTCCCGCGCCGCCCGACGATGGCGCGCTGCCGCCGTAGCGTGGCCGCATGGCTGCGCGCATCTCAACCCCGCCGCCACACCCAGGTCGCCGCTGGTGACGGCCACCGTGATTACTACGCTTGCCATCGCGTCGCGCGTCAGCGGTCAAGTGGCCCGGGTCGTTCTGAGAAGTGCCGCGTTCTATCTAGTAGCGGCCTCCTCCTTGCCCCCAGAATGCGCCCAAATCGGGTATACTTGTGAAGGTTTCCCGTCCCAAGTCTCCCAGCCGGACTGCCTGTGGATGCGGGCAACAGCCAGACAGATCGTCGCATACATGCGGTGATCGGGAGGCACCATGAATCAGCTTGCACTCCTACCGATGGACACCATTCAGACGAGCGACAAGGCGCAGCGCGGAGCGTCCACGCAGCTCGTGAGCATTCCGGGGCGTGGGCGCGGCGCAGCCCGCACGGCCGTTGGCGCGCCGGGCTTCCTTTCCGTGCGCGCCGCCGCTGACCGGCTCGGGTTGCAGCCGCGCAGCGTGCGCTACCTCATTGAGCACGGCCGCCTCGGTTCGCAGCGGCTCGGGCGGATGCACTTCGTCCCCAGCGGGCAGGTCGAAGCGTACCGGCGGACGAAGCGGGCGCGGACGCGGCGGCAGCAGGCCCGCCTCGGCTAAGCGCGGTTCGGCCGTCAGGTGGCCCGCGTCACCGTCATCGTTACCCACGCTCGCACTGACCCGCCTGCGCACGCCCGGCGCAGATCCAGGGTCATGCGGTCTACCACTGGACGAGCTGTCCGGTCTGCGCGTCGATCAGCAGCCGGATGCTGGCGCGCGGTCCCTGTTCGTTGCGTGCCGTGAACCGTACGCTCCACATCAGCCGCTGCTGACTGTCGTCGTCGTACAGCACCTGCAACCGCACCGCCGCCGGCTGGTCGAGGTTCCAGCGTTCGTCGCGCGGCCGGAGCCACGCCCGCGCCGTGGCGACTGCCTGCGACTCCGCAACGGCGGGTTGGGTACTGACCTGAACGGGATCGCGCTGGCTCAGGTACCAGACGACCTGCCCGGTGTGGCCCTGCACCGCCACCGATACCGACACGGGCAGTTCCGCGTGCGAATCAGCCGTCACCTGGCTCCACTTGAACGTGTAGACCAGCCCGGTGTCACCGGTGCGGGTGGCCTGGTCCACCAGGCCCAGCCCGTCGAAGCCCCAGAAGGTGGCGCGGGCAAAAACGGCTGCTTGCGCCTCAGCGTCGGCCGGCGTCAGGTGAGTGGCGGTGTCGGTCGGGGCCAGCCGCCCGCGAAACGTCGCTTCGATGACCTCGCCGGTGCGGGCGTCCACCGTGAAGAAGTCTTCGCCGCGCGTGGGCGAGACGGATTCCAGGAAGTAGACGCCGCCGGCGCGCGCGGCAGCGTCGCCCGTCTGCAAGCCGCCTTCCAGCAGCAGTCCCGGCTGCCCGGCAAGGTGCCGCACGCTGTCGATGGCCTCTTGCAGCGGCACCCGGCCCGAGGCGAGCACCGCCAATGGCCGGGCCGTGTTTGGTGCGCTCAGGGTGGACGCACCGAGCAGGCCGCTCAGGGCGGGCCGCGTGAACGCCGCCGGCTGGCTCGTCAGACTGAGCAAGAGCAGCCCACCGACGAACCCCAGGAGCGCGTGGGCCAGCGCACTGGGCGTCAGGAACAGGCGAAACAGGTGTTTCGTCTCCACCGTGCGCCTGCGCCTCCCTGCGACCGCTTCCCTGGCTCAGAAGGCTCCTGCATCCTGCGGCCTTCCGTAAAGTCAGTATAGCAGCGGCCATGCAGCGCCGTGTGTGCCTGTCATGCAGGCAAGTCTTGCCCCCTCCCGCTTGCGGGCGTGACGGCTGCGGGAGCTACCGGCGCTGGTCGGGGGGCCAGCCGGGCTGCTGCCCTGGTGCCCAGGCGGCCGGTTGCTGTGGGGGTGCTGCCTGCACGGCGCTCGGGGCCAGCCTGACGCTGATGCCGCCGCCGGCCGCTCCCACCATGTTGTAGATCGCCGCCAGCAGCAGTGCGAAGATCGCCCCGGCGATGATCCAGAGAATCCAGGGTGTCAGCCAGAGGATGGCGAACGTCAGCCACAGCCGATCATCCCAGTAGATCAGCGTGTTATAGAACGGCCGCATCCTGAGCAGATCCACGAAGTTCATTGGCAGATTGATGGTGGCGAGCGGAATCGGGATCGGGATGCTGGCCGACAACCAGGAGTCCATCAGGCGGCGCCCTGCGTGTACCCCCCACGCTCCCAGGAACGCGAACAGCACGCACGGCACCAGCATGAACGCCGCGCTGACGGCCGCTCCGAGCCGCGCCGGCCCCGAAAACCCAATGGACGGGACGGTGTAGTTGATCGGCTCGGCGGCTGGGGCAACGGCGGGCGGATAGCCGTAGCCCTGGCTCGGTGCGCCAGCCGGGGCTACCGGCGTCGGGAAGGCAGGGGGCGCACCGTACGGAACCGGCGGCCCCGGTCGCTGGGCCGGTGCCTGGCCGGTCACGTCGGCCGGGCCGTAGCCCTGGGGCTGCCGCTGGCCCTGGAGACCGGGCAGCGACGCCCCGCACACCCCGCAGAAGCGCGCGGCAAGGTCTGGCTCGGTGTGCCCACAGCCAGGGCAACGCTGACCCTGAGGGGGCCGCCCGGGGTGTGGTGGCTGGCGCGGGTCGTCGTACACAGTGGCGCTTCCGGCGGCAGGATACGTGGCCCTCAGTGTAGCGTCAAGGGGCGGTGCGATTCTGTCGCCGGCAGCACATGCATACGGATGGTCGAACGATGCGGCCGGCCCGCCGCCGCCGTCTATCCATGTTACCGCCCAAACAACGCCTCGGCATTCCCGGAGGCCATGCGCTCGGCAAGATCGCGCGGCAATTGTCGCAGCCAGCCGCGCACGTCGGCCATCAGGCGCGGCAAGTGCGGCCAGCGTGACGGAATCCAGGTGTCGGTGCCGATCATGAACCGGTCGGGGTACCGTGCGAACAGGTCGGCCCAGGCCGGGTCGAGCCGCCCGCCGGGCGCAACGTCCGACCGCAATGCAAGCTCGACCCACAGGTGCGGGGCGCGGGCCAGCAGCGCGTCAATCTGCGCGGGCGTGGCGCTCATGCCCGCGTGCGCCCACAGGATGCGCGCGTCCGAGCGCAGCGCCAGCAGTTCGGAGACGGCGGTCGCGTCGCTGTGCGCGTGCAGGAACAGGCCGTACTCAGCCGACAGGTCGGCGAAGCGGCGCGGCACCCGGTTGGGCGACTCGCCGGTGTACAGGTGAAACTCGCCCAGGCCACGGTAGACGCCCGTCGCCAGCCGCTCCTCGACGTACGCCAGGACCGTCGCGTCCTGGGTCCAGGTCGCCATGTCCGTCCGCGCGCGATATGGCCGCAAGATCGGGATGATCCGGTCCGGCGCAAGCTGGTACAGCGTCAGTGTGCCGTCGTCTGGGGTGCTGGAGACGAGCGCCTTGTAGACGCCCGCCTGATCCATCAGCGTCAGGATGTCCTGCGCGGAGAACAGCCCCCAGGCATCCTGGCTGTAGTGCAGGTGCGTGTCGAAGATCGGCAAGTCGTCCGTCGGCGCTGCCTCCTGAGCGAAGACTGGAGATGACGCGGCCGGCGACAACGGACCGAATGCCGACACCAGCGCCAGCAGGGCCGCCAGCATGACAGCCGCTACTGACCAAACCGGACGGCGGCCCTGGTCCTCGCGACGGCTGCTCGTCGCCATGCCCAACCTCCCGGAAGCCGCCATCAGCCCTCGCCCATCCCGTTGCCGGCGGGCTGCTGAGGCTAGGCGCGGGCTGCAGCCACCCGCGCCGCTACGCGGTCTAGCATAGCCCGGAACCGCTCCGTCTGCTGCACCTGATACGAGGGGTTCTTGCCGCCGTCGTCGCACTGGCGCAGCAGGACGGCATCGTTCGCATAAGGGTGCGCGCTAAACGTGGCAAGGTCCTCCGGGGTCATCAGGCCGCCCTGCGCCACGAGCGTCTGCTTCGAGAGCGGCGACAGAGTGTCCCAGTAAACAGTGTCAGTGGTGCACAGGTACCGCTTGGCGTCGGCGTGGGCACCGATGACCCAGGCGACGCGCTCGCCGAGCAGCGGGCGCACCAGGGCCGCCGCCCAGGGCGCATGTGCCGCCTCGGCCACGCGGCCATCGCCCAGGTCGTGAAGCAGCCCGGCGACGATCAACTCCTCGTCGGCTCCGAGGCGCTCCAGCCCCTCGGCCGTCTGCACCTGATGCTCCCACAGGTCAACGGCCTCGCCGTCGTTCATGTCGCGCTGCTCAACGAGGGCGGCCCAGGCTTCATCGGTCGTCGTGAAAGGGCGCAGCATGTGGGGCACTCCAGAACGTGAGAGTGCGCCGTGCGTCTGGTCCCGGTTCGGGTCGGGATACAGGCCCGGCGCGGCCAGTGTCTCGCGGGGTCTGCCCTGGATGGTAGCAGTCGCGGCAGCCCCTGAGGCGGTGTGATGCGGCCGTGATGCCGGGGTAGTTCCACCGCCTGCCGGACGGGTGTAGACTCCTGAGTGTCTGAAGCGGCTGGCTCGCGAGAGTCAGCGGGACGCGGCAGCAGACCGACGCGCAAGCGAGAGGCTGCCGAGGTCGTGCGGTGGGGTGACGGTCAACGCTCCCTGCGGCGGAAGACGGGCGGCCCGGAGGGCGAAGGCTTTCCGGGCCGCTTCTTTGCGTTCGCCGCCACCTGCGACGCGAACCTACGCCTCTGTCGTGCGCTCTGCGTGCTCTCGTCGTGCGCACCGTCGGCCCGGACGGCACTCCTAGCCGGCCTGCCCGGACGCCGTCGTCGGCCCGTGCGACACCGCTTGACTGACAGTGCTACTATCGGTCGATGCGTGAGGCATACCCTGGACGCTGCGGCGCGCGGGAGCCTGGCGCACGCTGGCACCCTCTGCGTGGAGTTGGCCGGATGACGACGCCGACGTCGAACCCGCCCCCGAGGTCTGGAGTCAGGTCGGACGACCTGGGTGTCGTCTCGCCGGCTGCCACGCGCACGCGTGCCGGTACATCGGCCGAACCTGAGGCCAGCCCGCATCAGAACGGCGCTGCCAACGGCTCGGCATCGGGCGCGGCGCTCGTGCCGTCGCTGTCGCCGGTCCCGGCCCCGCCCGCTGTCACCCCGGCACCGGCTCCCGCCGTTGCGCCGCATCGCGTCCAGGCGCCGGCTCCAGGCAGTGGGCCGGCCCTAAACAGTCGACCTGCTCTGGACCTGGAGTCTGACCAGGCGTATCGGGCGCGGACACGCAGTCGGCGGAAGCGGTTCTGGCTGCTCGTGCCGATCTTGCTCATTGCGGCCTGCGCCGTGCTGGTGTTCGGCTACCGCTACTGGTTTCAGACGACGTATTTCGTCTCGACCGAGAACGCAGCCGTGACGGGCGACCTCGTCCAGGTCGGCTCGCTGAACGCCGGGCGGATCGTGGCGACCCGGCTGGATATCGGCCGCCCCGTCCGTGAGGGCCAGGAGATCGCCGTCGTGGCGATGCCGCAAGAGGTCAGCAGCGGCACGGTCGGGTCGGCCCCGCGTATGGGCATCACCGGCACCACGGACACCCTCGTCTCCGTCTATTCGCCGCTAAACGGGATCGTGGCGGCGCGGATGGGCCACGTCGGCGGGACGGTCACGGCCGGCCAGCCGATCTACTCGCTGGTAGACCCGCGTCAGGTGTGGGTACGGGCGAACATTGAAGAGGCCGTCGCGTGGCGCGTGGCGGTGGGCCAGGAAGCCGAGATTCATGTCGATGCGCTGAACCGTGACTTCATCGGCTACGTCGACGCGATCACGCCGGCCAGCGCAGCCACCTTCTCGCTGCTGCCGGCCAACAATGCGTCTGGCAACTTCACGAAGGTGACCCAGTACCTCCCGGTGAAGATCGTGGCGGATACCGGCGGCGCTGTCCTGCCGCTGGGCACGTCCGTCGTGGTCCGCATCAAGGTGCGCGAGCCGGGCGAAGCCTACCCGATGCCGTGGCGTCCGTAGCGCAGCCGTTCGGGGGCCGCCCCACGCCGAGCCTGAACACGCGGTTCGCCGGCGCGCTCTCAGTGGTCCCCTACCACTGGCAGGTGCTGATGGTCGTCTCCGTCAGCGCCTTCATGGTGATCCTGGACACGACCATCGTGAACGTGGCGCTGCCACGGATCATCCAGGTGTTTCAGACCAACATCAGCACCGGGCAACTCGTGCTGGCGGGGTACTTGCTGGCGCTGGCCGTCGTGGTGCCCACGTCCGGCTACCTCTCCGACCGGTTCGGCGCGAAGCCCACCTACCTGATGACCATCGTGCTGTTCACGCTCGGGTCGGCGCTGTGCGGGCTGGCCCCGAACATTGAGGGGCTAGTGATCTTCCGGGTCATTCAGGGGCTGGGCGGCGGGATGCTGATGCCGCTGGGGATGAGCCTGCTGTTCCAGGTTGCGCCGCCGGAGCAACGCGGCACGATGATGGGCATCTTCGGGCTGCCGCTGCTCGTCGCGCCGATGATTGGGCCGACGCTCGGCGGGTATCTGGTCGAGTACGTGGACTGGCGGCCGATCTTCACCCTGAACGTGCCGGTCGGCATCCTGGCGACGATCATCGGCACGCTGATCCTGCGAGACACGCCGAAGCGCCCCGGTACACGCTTCGACTGGGCCGGCTTCATCCTCTCAGCATTAGCGTTCTCCACCGCGATGCTGGCGCTGGAGCAAGCACCGCACGAAGGCTGGGACGCCCCGCACGTCATGATCCTGCTGCTGGTCGCGGCGGTGGCGTTCCCCTGCTGGATCGTCGTGGAACTGGCGCAGGAACAGCCGATGCTGGACCTGACGATCTTGCGCCATCGGACCTACTGCGTCGCGATGATGGTCAACTTCGTGGCGACGACGGCCATGTTCTCCTCGATGTTCCTGCTGCCGCTGTTCCTCCAGAACGTGCGCGGCCTGGGTGCGATGGAAGCCGGCATGCTGCTGCTGCCGCAGGCGATTGCCGCCTCGCTGATGATGCAGGTGTCCGGGCGGCTGCTGGACCGCATCGGGCCGAAGCCGGTGGTGATCCCCGGCCTGCTACTGCTGGCCTACGCGACGTGGCGGCTGAGCGGGCTTGACCTGAACACGTCGGACAACACGATCCGGCTGACGTTGTTGCTGCGCGGCTGCGCGATGGGCATGGTGATGATGCCGGTCACGGCCGTCTCAATGGACGCCATCCCGCGCCACCTGATCCCGCGTGCAACGGCGTTGCAGAACGTCTTGCGCCAACTGTATGCAGCCTTCGGGACGGGCATGTTCGCCACGGTGCTGACGTTCCGCGAGACGTTCCACACGGCCAACCTGATGCAAGACGTGACGCCGACCAACGTCGCGGCCGTCCGCATCCTGACGACCGCCCAGACGATGCTGATGGAGCGCGGCATGTCGGAAGCGGCAGCCTACACCAACGGCTTGAACACGCTGATGAAGCAAGTCATCCAGATGGCGAAGGTGCAGAGCTTCAACGATTGCTTCATGATCGCCACGGTGATCGCACTGCTCGGCGTCATCCCGGCGCTGTTCCTGAAGCGCGAGCACAAGCCGTCGTCGCCGCCGGTGTCGGCACCGGGCCGCCGGTCCACGCCCGCCGCACCCGCGCGCGGGGCCGCTGCCCACGACTGAGCGCGCGCCGCACCGGGCATGCGTCGGCCCGAAACTTGTAGGCACATCGCCACTTCTAGCCTGGAAAAACCTTTCGGGCCTGCACTACGATCCAGGAGGGGATTGACTGACTCACGACGGCAGTGACAGTTAGCAGGGAGGCGAGGGTGCGAAGTCGGACCTTCAGTCGTCGGCGTTTCTTCGACACGATGGCAGGTGTCGCGGGATTTGCCGGTTTGATGGTGGCAGCGTCGGGCTGCCAGTCCGTGCAGGAGGCTCTCGGACCGAAGACGGGCGCGCCAGGCGGGGCCGGCGCGAGTCTGCGGTTCATGGGCCACTTCACAGCGTTGGGCGATACGGCCCGTGACCGCGCACAGAAGCAGATCGAGGAGAAGTTCAAGGCAAAATCGCCGAACATCTCGATTCAGTGGGAGCAAACCGGCTGGGAGACGATTGGCGAGAAGTTCATGGCCGCGTGGTCGGCCGGGACGGCTCCCGACATCAGCCTCTTCAGCCCGGCGAACACCACGCAGGCCGTCCGGCTCGGCTCGCTGGAAGACCTCCAGCCGCCGTTCAAGCAGTGGGCCGACGCTGACCGCAGCGATCTGTCCAAAGCGTGGTGGGACACCGGCCTGTACGGGGACAAGAAGTACCTCGCGCCGCTGCTCCTGTTTGGCGACTTGCCGGTCTACCGCAAGAGCCTGTTCGAGAAGGTTGGCGTCAACGTCAACGAGATTCGGACCTGGCAGCAGTTCACCGAGGCGTGCCAGAAGGTCGTGGTGGACGGCCAGGGGCGCAACCCGACGCAGGCCGGCTTCGACGATTCGACGGTCCAGGTCTGGGGCTGGCAGCAGTTCCTGTCGCGCGGCTCCGGGGCCGGCATCCCACGGTTCGACCAGTTCACGCAGGACCGGCTCGGGAAGAGTGACCTGGGGCCGCCCGACTGGAAGGCCGACCATTGGACGGCCCCCGAGATCGTGGAGTCCGTGCAGATGGTCGTGGATTGGGTGCTGAAGACCAAGATCCAGCCGCGTTCGTCGCTGACCTACAACCTGGAAGACGCCGACAATAAATTCGTCAGCGGCGGGTCGGCGGCGTACCAGTTCGGCACCCACCGGTTCGGATCGTGGCGCGAAAAGATGCAGTTCCCGCCGGAAGATGCCGTCTGGGCACGGTACCCGACCTGGGACGGCAAACGCTGGGGGCCGGTGATGATTAACCACTGGTCAATGGGCATCTCCAGCAAGTCGAAGTACAAGGATCAGGCGTTTGAGCTGACGAAGCACTGGATGTCGGCGGACGCTGACCTGATCATGTCGGAAGTCGCCGGACAGCAGCCGAAGCGGACCAGCGTCACCAGCAACCCGATCTTCGACCGGCCGGACCTCTCGTTTGTGAAGCTGTTCGACCAGGCATCACGCGAATGGTCGGTGCCGCTGCATAGCCCGCCCGTGCGCCCCTCTGACCTGTACATCCAGGCGTACCACCAGATGGTGAACGAGGGAGTGCCGGTCCAAAAGGCACTGGGCGACGCGCGCGATGCCTACCATAAGCTGCTTGCCGATATCCCGGCCGATCAGCTTCCGAAGTAGACGGTTCCATCGGGCGTGCGGCCTCCCGCCGCGCGCCCGTGAGGCGTTCCCCCGGCCCCGCTGAGGCTGTCAGCCGGGCACCGATTTTCTTGCGCGGTGCATGCCCTTGTGCATGGCCGCCCCCTGGTACGGTGATGCAACAATCTGCCATCGCGGCCCAGCAGGTCGCAGAGCGGCCCCGTCGGCGGCGCAAGTTCGATCCGCTGCCCTACGTGATGATCGCGCCGGCCTTGTTGGCGATCGGGCTGTTCAGTTTGCTGCCGACGCTGTACGGCATGCTCATCAGCGTCTACCGCGTCGAGTTCGTCGAACTGCTCTCGTTCGTGGGCGCGGCGAACTACGTCGGCGTGCTGTCTGACCCGAAGTTCTGGAACAGCGTCAGGGTCTCGTTCACGTTCACCGCCATCTCGATGGTGCTGAGTGTCAGCATCGGGTTCGGGCTGGCGCTGGTCGCGAACCAGGCGGTCCGGTTCCGAAGTGCGTTCCGGACCATCGCGATGCTGCCGTGGGTCACGTCATACGTCGTCACGTACCTGATTTTCCGCTGGATCTTGAACGCCGACATCGGGCTGCTGAACGCGCTGTTCGTGGGTGGCCTCGGCCTGCCGCGCATGCAGTGGCTGGGCGACCCGAATCTGGCGATGGCCTGCCTGATCCTGGTGAACGTCTGGCGCGGCGCCCCCTACGCGATGGTGCTGCTGCTGGCAGGCCGCCAGGGCATCCCGCAGGAGTTGTACGAGGCGGCGGCTATCGACGGTGCCAGCGGCGCGCGTTCGTTCTTCTCGATCACGCTTCCGCTGATGAAGACGGCCATCATGATTCTGGTCGTGCTGACGACCATCACCGATTTCAACATCGTCGTGGCGATGCTCGTCCTGACGGGCGGCGGGCCGGGTACCGCAACGGAAACCATGAGCCTCCGGATGTACTACGAGGCGTTCAACTACGCCCGGATGGGCAGCGCGTCGGCCATTGCCATGCTCATCTTCGCGATTAACCTGCTGCTGACGCTGGTCTACGTCCGCGTCTTGCGCTCGGAGCGGTACTACTGATGGCGACGACAACGATGCCGGTCGAGCGCCGAGGCACGGCGGCGCGCCCCAGGATCAGCGTGGGGCGGGTGGCGATCTACGCGGTGATGGGGCTGGTGACGCTGAGTTCGCTGCTGCCGTTCATCTGGGCGCTGCTCACGTCGCTGAAGGTGGAACGGCAGGTCTACGCGTTCCCGCCCGTCATCTTCCCCGACCCGGTGACGGGCTACAGCTACATCCAGGCGATCAACCACGGGCTGCTGCTGGCCCTGTTCAACAGCCTGTTCATCTCGCTGACGACGGTGGCGCTGGTGCTGGTCGCGGGGTCGCTTGCGGCCTACCCGTTGGCGCGGATGACGTTTCCCGGCAGCCAGATCGTGCTGTTCCTGATCCTGGTGCCAATGATGATTCCGGGCCTGGTCAACCTCGTTCCGACCTACATCATCATGGCGAAACTCGGGCTGCTGGACAGCTACCAGGGGCTGATCCTGATCTACTGGGTCCACTCGCTGCCGCTGGCGATCTGGGTGCTACGCGGCTTCTTCTCGGAGCTACCGCACGAGATTGAGGACGCCGCGTCGGTGGACGGCGCGTCGCGGCTCCGCATTCTCTGGTCGATCATGGTGCCGCTGTCGCAGCCGGCGCTGGCGGCGGTGGCGCTGCTGGTCTTCCTCAACTCGTGGAACGAGTTCGTCATCGCGTCGATCATGACCTCGTCGTCGCTGATGCGGACGGCGCAGGTGTTCCTGTACCTGAACATGACTGATGTCGGCGTGAACTGGGGCGAGATGATGGCGTCTGGGCTGGCGACGAACTTGCCGGTGCTGGTGCTGTTCCTGCTGCTCCAGCGGCGGTTCATCTCAGGGCTGACGGCCGGCGCGCTCAAAGCCTGACGGCCGCGCCCGCCCCGGCGAAGCCCTCACTCGTCCCCCTTCTCCCTCTGGCGGCGCGGGGAAGCCCCATTGTTCTCCCCTCTCCCGCAAGCGGGAGAGGGGCTGGGGGTGAGGGCTCCGCTGGGGTGAGGGCCGGCACCAGCCCGCCCATCAGCTCAATGGTCATGAACGAACCGTGCAGCACCACCAGCGGCACCTGGCCGTCCCGCTGCTGGCCGTCGATCTCGTAGTACAGCCGTAGGCCATTGACCGGCGCGTAGCCAAAGCGGGGCGCGATACTCGTCATGGTGCCTCGACTCTGATCCAGCGTGCACCACGTCCTTGTCAGACCGTCTAGAATGCGCTCGTGCGTGAGGGACGGCAACTGATCCAACCCACCGTCATCATCTTCCTGGTGATGTGCACGGGCACGCTCGGCTACGTCGTCATTGAGGGCTTCAGTGTCCTCGACGCGGTCTACATGACGGTGACGACGATGGCAACCGTCGGATTCGGGGAGATTCACCCCCTTTCACCCGCCGGCCGCCTGTTCACCATCTTCCTGATCATCCTGGGCGTCGGTGGCGCGCTGTACCTGTTCACCGTGATCATGCAGTTTGTCTTTGAGGGGCACCTCGGGCGAGACCTGGAGCGACGACGGATGACCCGACGCATCGATCACCTGCGCGATCATTTTTTGCTGTGCGGCTTTGGGCGCGTTGGCCGCCAGGTCGCCATCGACTTCAAGAGCGGCGGCGTACCGTTCGTCATCATTGACGTGAATCAGGCGTCGTTGGACGCGGCCACCGAAGAGGGCTACCTGTGCGTGCGCGGCGACGCTTCAGACGACGACACGTTGCGCCGGGCCGGCGTCGAGCGGGCGCGCGGCCTCGTCACCTGCGTCAACAGCGACGCCGACAACATCTTTGTCACGCTGTCTGCGCGGGCGCTGCGGTCTGACCTGTTCATCGTGGCGCGCGGCAACAACGACGAGGCCTCGCCGAAGCTTCGGCGGGCCGGTGCGGATCGGGTCGTCTCGCCGTACGGCATCGGCGGGCGACAGATGGCGATGCTGGCGACGCGCCCGGCCGCCGTCGAGTTGATCGACCGGGTGCTCAGCCACGCCGACGTTGACCTCTTACTCGAAGACTTCACCGTGCGCGAAGGCTCGGGGCTCGTCGGGCGGTCGGTGCGCGACATTGGAACCACCATCGCGCCGGGCGTACTGATCCTGGCGATCCGGCGCACGGCCACCCTGATGACCCAGCCGCCGGCCGACACGATCTTCGACGTGGGCGACGAACTGGTGGCGTTCGGGACGAGCGCGCAACTGCGAGCGCTGGAGGCGTCCTCGTAGGGAAAGTCCCTTACCCCCATCCCCTCTCCCGCAAGCGGGAGAGGGGAGCAATGTGCGCGTAGGGGCGCGGCGCTACCGCCCTCGCCCAGCCTGCGCCCTGGGGCCGGGCGCGCTACACTCGCCCCATGAGCGCACTGAACGCCGCCCGCCTGCCCGCCCCACGGCCTGACGACTTGCCGGCCCTGCGCCAGTGGCTGGCCGCCCAACCGGATGCCGCCGACCTTGCCGATGTGCCGATCCGCGAGATCGTGGTGCAGGCCGACGCCCTGGCCCGGCTGCCCGCCCTGCTCGACGATCTGGATGCCCCGCGCCGCGTCCTGCTGATCCAGGATGACCGGCGCTACCTCCGCAATGACGGGGAACTGAAGCCGCTGGTGCGCGCGCTGCTGGCAGCCACCGGCCGGCAGGTTCGTGTGTTGGTCCTGCCGCCGAGCGCCGATGGCCTGGTGCACGCCGACCTGGAGAATGTCGAGCGTGGGCGGGCGGCCATCGGGGGCCAGGACACCGCCGTCGTGGCGCTCGGGTCGGGGACCGTCTGCGACGTTGCGAAGCACGCCAGCCTGACCGCCGAGCGCGAGAACGGCGTACGGACCACTCTGGTGCTGGTCCCGACGGCGGCGTCCGTGACGGCGTTCACGTCGAGCCTGGCGGTCCTGCTGGTGGACGGGGTCAAGCGCACCCGCCCATCACGGTTCCCGGACGCCGTGGTCTGCGACCTGGAGACGCTCGCCGCTGCGCCTGCCGCCATGACCCGCGCCGGCCTGGGCGACTGCGTGGCGCGCTTCATCTCGTACGGCGACTGGTACCTCGCGCACCAGTTGGGGCTGGTGGACCGCTACAGCGAGACGCCTCTCGCGATGATGGGCGAGAAGCTGGACGACGTGTACCTGGAGCACGCGCCGCTGGTGGCACAGCGGACGCCGGACGGGCTGGCCTTCCTGGTGCGACAGGTGTTGCTGGCCGGGCTGGCCCAGTCCATCGTGCGGATCTCGACGCCGCTCTCTGGCACCGAGCATGTCGTGTCGCACGTGCTGGACATGGGCGCGCATGCCTGGGGCCGCGCGACGGCGCTGCACGGCGCACAGGTCGGCATCGCGACGGCGCTGGCCGCGCACGCCTACGAACTGCTGCACGAGCGGTTCGACCCCGGCCAGCCACGGCCCGCGCCGCCAGCCCCGGCTGCCGTTGAGGCCCAGATACGCGCGGCATTCGCACCGCTCGATCCGACCGGCCGGATGGCCGCTGAGTGCTGGCGCGACTACGCGAAGAAGCTGGCCCTGTGGACCGCCGCCGAAGCCCGCTTCGACGACGTGCGCGCCCGCTGGGACTCCGAGGTCGGGCCGCGTCTGCGCGAGTTGGTGCGCCCAGCCGCCACCATCCGCGAGATCTTGCGGCGGGCCGAGCACCCGCTGTCGTTCGGTGAGTTGGACCCGCCGATCTCGGAGAATCAGGCGCGGTTCGCACTCGGCCATGCCCACCTGATCCGCGAGCGGTTCGTCATTGGCGACCTGCTCTGGTGGCTGGGGCTGGCCGGCGATACCCTCGGAGACGAGCTGTTGGCCGCCGGCGATGGCCGCTGACACCGCGCCAGGCAGCCAGCCGGCCGCCGCGCCCGTCGACCGGACGGATAGATCGCCGGACGCGCCAGCGGCGGTAACGCAGCACGCCGAAGACAGATCGCCGGGCGGGCGGCGCAATCTCACGCTTGCCGTTGTCTGCCTCGCGCCGTTCGTGACGCAGCTTGCGACGTTTGCCCTCAGCCCGTTCCTGCCGTTCGTGGCGGCGGACCTGGGCGCGTCGGTATCGCTACTGGGGCAGATACCGGCGCTGGCCCTGTTCACGGCTGCCGTACTCGGGTTGGTCGTCGGGCCGCTGGCGGATCGGGCTGGCGCTCGACTGGGGCACCGCGCACACGACGCTTGACCGGCTGTTCTCGGCGTATTTGCCGGTGATCCAGTTGGCAGAGCGCCACAGCTTTGATTCGCTGTGGGTGGGGCAGCACGTCGCGGCCGGGCCGGTCCTCTTCCACCCGCGTTCGCCGCTGCTGATCCTGGGGGCTGTCGCGCCACACACCGGCCTGACGCTGGGCACTGGCGTGCTGCTGCTGCCGATGTGGCACCCGGTGACGCTGGCCTACGAGATGGCGGTCCTCGACCAGTTGTGCGGCGGACGGCGGGTGCTGGACGACGCCTGGTACGCCGGCAGCACCCACCACCTGAGCGCCATTGCCGAGACGACGGGACGGTACCGCGCGGCGCTGGCGGCGGCCGGCAAAGACCCTGCGACCGCCCGCGCCGCCGCCAACCGCTCGACGGTTATCGCCGAAACGACTGAGCGCGCCTGGACGGACGGCGGCCCCTACCTGGAGACGCTGATGCACACCTACCGGCGCATCGGCGGGATGCCGTACCGGACGGCCGCCCGCTCACGGAAGATACGGGGATCCTGCCACTGGCCGCCGCCGAAGTCTGCTTGATCGGCTCGCCGGACGACGTGAGCGCCCAGCTTGAAGCGTACGTGGCAGCCGGCGTGACGGACGTGGCGCTGCGCATCGCACCATCAGACATCCCGCTGGAGATCGCGCGGCGCAGTATCGACCTGGCCGGCGAGCACGTGATTCCGCGCATCCGGTAGCGCCGGGCCACGGCGGCTGCCGCTGCGTCTTCGTGACGCACCCGAGACACCGGCTATGCGTCACCGGGAGCCGTGCGGTGGTAGGCTGCTGGTGGCCCGAGCAGTTGAGACCCAGTGAGCCATCTGGCGGTCCTCGCAGCGTGTGTCGGCCTCCCGGCCTACCCCCGGGACGGTGAGCACGCGGCCCAGGCATCGCGGACGCTTATTGGACAGGCTGCTTGGGCCTTCCCATGCCTCGCGCGCCGCCTTCCGCGCTGATGATCGTGCGGCACACATCTGGCGGGAGCGTCCGCAACAGTCCTGTCATCCCGAGGTTCCCATACCCTGTTGGGGCACCGCCGCGAGGCCGGGGCTGAGGAGTGCATCTCGTAGGGGTGTGGCGCTGCCACGCCCGCGCTGTGCCGTGCCTCCGCGAACGCGGCCATCATCGTCGTGTCTGCCCTGCGCGCGCCTGGACGCAAAAACAGGGGCCAGAGATTCCTCTCTGGCCCCTGTGCTGTCTTCGCCGTTAGCGGTCGAAGCGGTTGTTAGTAGCGACCGCCGCCGCCGCCGTAACCGCTGCTCTGCCGCGGGGTGAAGCAGTTCGAGCAGTAGACCGGCTTGTCGCCACGCGGCTGGAACGGCACGCGGGCCTCCTGGCCACAGGTGGAGCAGGTCGCGGAGTACATCTGGCGCTCCTGGCGACCGTAGCCACCACCACCGCCGCCGCCGCCGCCCGAGCTGTAGCCACCACCGCCGCCGCCGTAGCCGCCGCCCGAGCTGTAACCGCCGCTCTCGCCGCGGGCAGCCTTGCGCACCGCGCGGCAGTCCTGGCAGCGCGAAGGCTCGTTCTCGAAGCCCTTCGACGCGTGGAATTCCTGCTCGCCGGCCGTAAATGTGAATGCTTGGCCGCAATCACGGCAGGTGAGAACCTTGTCTGCGTAACTCAACGCTGACTCCTAGGGAAAGCTTGGTGTTCCGTCAGCGCGAGTCTTGCGATGGGACACAACGGACGATACGGTGTGTACCGTGCCCTGCAGCCTGGCCCGATCCGGCCGGCTAGCGAAACGAACCAGCAGGGACGAGTATACCGGATCCCTGCCGTCTTTGCCTCACTTGCAAAACCGCAGAATCAAGGCTTCTGTGGTAGCCCATCCGTACCATTTTTCGCGACTAATAGCTCGCTTGGGTGCCCGTCAGCCAAGCTCTGGCCCGGCCGATGTGTACAGCCCGTCGGCCGCCACGCGCGGGGGCGGCGCACCGCGCGTCATCCGCAGAAACGGCCGCACCTGGGCGAGGCCGCAGCGTGCCGCACATGCAATCTCGTGTCGACTCTCCAGCAACACCTCCATCACCAACTCTGGCGGCAGCGGCAGGCCGTCCGTCCGGGCGGGGACCGCCCCGAGCGTCTTCCTGACGAGGCCCAGCGCCGTGGCCGGATCGTCGGCGGCGAGCGGCCCGAGGTGCCACGCGCGTGCCCCCGGCCGACACAGCATATAGCCGGCAGGCTGCCCGCCCCGCTTGGCCAGGAAGCACCCAGACGGGTGGCCCGCCAGGAGGCCGCTCAGGATCTGCGCCCGCTCGACGCCAAACAGCGCAGCGTCATAGGCGGCCACCGCCGGCAGATCGGCAGGCAAGACACGACGGATCGTTGCAGGCGGCGGCTCTCCTGCTGGCAGGTGTTCATGCGGTTTAGCGAGCAGCCCCACCGGCGGAAACGGGCCGCGCCAGCGTGCCAACTCGCTGACCCGCGCGAAGCCGAGGCGCTCGTACAGCGGCTGGCCGGCCGGCGTGGCGACCAGCCCAGGAACCGGTGTCAATCGTCATCAGCCTGATTCCAACTCGCTCGTGCCCGGAGGCGTTGCGCCGCCGGAGCGTCGCTGTGCAGAAGCGGGCGTATCTGGATCATCACGAGTCAGCCCGCGCGACCCTGATAAGCTCCGCTTGCTCCCCAGGTGCATGCCAGCACACACGCCGCCTCGATGGTGCCCACCTGCTTCTCTGGGCCGCATCGTCACTTCGAGCCGGTTCCAGGAGGATTCCACCCTGAAACCGCACGGGCGGTGCTAGACTGTCGCAGCAGGTGCGGGCATTGGCAACCGCATCGTCACGGCGCTTTCGCACACGACGGGTTGGGGTGTGTGACATGGATGCAGCGGAGCAGGGGCCGGGCGTCGAAACCGAACCTACGGCAGATTCCTTTGGCAGCACTGTCACGATTCTCTTCAGCGATATTCGCGGATTCACCGAGTATACCGACGCGCACGGCGATGAGCCGGCGTATCGGATGTTGCAGCATCACAACGGCATCGTACGGGATACCATCAACCTGTACGGCGGGCATGTCGTCAAGACGCAAGGCGACAGTTTCATGGTCTCCTTCGAATCGGCGCGGACGGCACTGGTCTGCGCCGTTGCCATTCAGCGGACGCTGGGCGAGGCGAACGAGAACGCCAGCGGCCCCCGCGTGGAGATCGGCATCGGCGTCAATACTGGCGAACCGATCCGAGAGGCTGGCGACTTCTTCGGCGGGATGGTCAACCTCGCCGCGCGGATCTGCGCTGTGGCGGGGCACAGCGAGATCCTCATTTCAGACACCACCCGGATGATCGCTGGCAAGTGGGACGGTCTGGACTACGTTGACCGTGGCACGTTCGAGCTCAAAGGGTTCCACGAACCGCAACATCTCTACGAAGTCGATTGGTCCGGCGAGGCGGCGCAACGACATCCGTCACCGGTCGCCGTCCGTCCACAGGCTGCCGCACCAGCGCCGCGCTTCCAGCCTGGGTCTGCGCTGAGCACCGTCGCACCCGCGCCTGCCAGCCGATCGCGGCGCGCGTTGCTGCTCGGTGGTGGCGTCCTGGTGGCAGCGGCCGCAGTTGGCGGCGGCCTGTGGACACAGTTCGGGGGTGCCCGTGGCACCGCTACGCCGCCACCGATGAAGCCCGGCGACCGTCTGTTTGCGGACAACCGCCAGGGCATAAATAGCGGCCAGTTCAACAATGTCAGCTACGCGGTGCCGTGGGAGTTCAAGTACATCGGCAGCGAGTTGGTGGGCCGACTCAAGGGGCCGTACCCGACGGGCATGGGCGGCATGGTCGGTGCGGGTGCCTCGACGATTGATCAGGTCAAGGGCGACTTCCTGATGGACGCCCGGACGGTCGTGTCGCAGTCGCCATCAGCGGCGCGTGTAGGCATTGGATATACAGCAGGGCAGAACGATCTCGTTGTGTTCTTCGTGACCCCGGAGTCCGGCCAGTACCTGTTTGGGTACTCTGCCCAGGGCGGGGCATGGCAGACACTGCGGTCAGGCCGGTCGGACGCGATCATGCGCGGCGGGAGCGAGAATCGCCTGCGGATCGAGGTCCGGGGGAATCGGATGGCAGCCCTGGTAAACGCAGTGGCTGTGGATTCGATCACGCACGAGTTGTTGGTGCGCCATCCCGGGCACGCCGTTGTCCGCGCAGCTATGACGGCGGAACCAGCGGAAGGCGACGTGGCGGTGCGGTTTCTCGAGGTCATGCTGATGACGCTGTAGCCATTCTGACCGGCCCGTGTGCCGGCCCCGTGCACCTTGAGGAGTTGGCGGTCAGCGGCGTGCGACGACGAAGAAGCCCCAGTCGCTTACGTCGCCCAGCAGGTTGCCGTTCGCATCGAGCCCCTGGACGCGCCAGCGGTAGATGCCTTCTTCAAGATCGGGCGACATCCGCAAATCGCAGGATGCCTTCTGCGCGAGGCCGTGCGTCTCCGGCCCGCGCTCGACTTCCGATTCACCGGCGCAGCGGCGGCGGTCGTCAATCGTGAAGCCATGCATGTCCACATCGTCGCTGGCGCTCAGCGGCTGGACGACGACAAGGTAGCCGGGCATCGGGGCCGCCTCGCTCCAGCGCAGGCGCACGGTGCGGCGCGGCGACGGGTCCACGAATGACAGGTTCTCTGGCTCGAAGGGGACCGGGCGGGTGGCCGGTGCGGCCGTCACCATGACCCGGCCGAAGGCGTGCAACCGGTCGTCTGGCCCTGGCCGGTCATGAATGCGGAAGTCGCCGCC